>JAGAHK010000265.1 GCA_017627115.1 Bacillota bacterium
GGCAGGGGGAAAAAACTTCAGCCGACACCTGTTAAAATAGCGGCGGAGGCGCATAACATACCTGTTTATCAGCCTGAAAAGATAAAGGACGAGGAATTCGTCAAAATACTTTCGGGAATAGAGGCGGATGTGTTTGTTGTGGTGGCTTACGGACAGATACTGCCGCAGAAAATACTTGATATGCCTAAATACGGCTGTATAAATGTACACGGCTCACTCCTGCCGAAATACAGGGGTGCGGCGCCTATACAGTGGTCTGTAATAGACGGCGAAAAGGTGACGGGTGTTACCATAATGTATATGGAAAAGGGTCTCGATACGGGTGCAATGCTCCTGAAACGCGAGATACCGATAGAACCGACGGATACTTTCGGCACCCTGCATGATAAAATGGCACCTGTCGGCGCACAGGCGCTGCTTGAAGTGCTTGAAATGCTTGAAAACGGCTCGGCAAAACCCGAAAAGCAGGATGATGCACAGTCTTCCTATGTGTCGGTGATTGATAAGAGCCTCGGCAATATCGACTGGAGCAGGGATGCAAAAAGCATTACAGACCTGATAAGGGGGCTGGATCCCGTTCCGGGTGCATATTCGTATCTTAACGGTGAAATGATCAAGATATGGGCTGCCGAAACGTCGGAACACAAAGGCAGCGCAGGCGAAGTTGTGTATACAGATAAAAAGAAAGGCTTTGCGGTCGCTGCAAACGGCGGCTCGGTCTTTGTTAAGCAAGTGCAGGCAAAAGGCGGCAAACGTATGTCGGCTGCCGATTATATGCGCGGTCATGAGATAAAAGTCGGAGACCGCTTTGAAAAGGAGTGATACTATGGGATTTTACATGGGCGAAGGTTTTTTATATGTGATATTTCTTATTTTAGCTGTGCTTTCGGTATTTGCACAGTTCAATGTTACAAGCACTTTTAAAAAGTTCAGCAAGATACAGAACTCAAGGGGCTATACGGGTGCCGATGTTGCGCGTTTGCTGCTTGAACAAAACGGTATTACCGATGTTAGTGTTGAGCCTGTAAGCGGCAGTCTTACAGACCACTATGATCCCTCGTCGAAAATATTGAGACTTTCGGAGAGTGTTTATGCCAACAGAAGTGTTGCGGCTCTTGGTGTTGCGGCACATGAAACGGGTCATGCCGTTCAGCATGCAACGGGCTACGGTCCGCTTACTTTAAGGACGAATATCGCGCCTGCGTGCAGCGTAGGCAGCAAACTTGCAATACCTATGGTATTCCTCGGTGTTGTGTTGAGTGCATTTGTGAACTGTCTGCCCCTTATTTATGCGGGCATCATTCTTTTCTCGCTTGTGGTGTTCTTCCAGATAGTTACACTGCCGGTTGAGTTTGATGCTTCACACAGGGCAATGGATATGCTTACGGAATACGGTTTCCTCAACGACAGTGAAGCCGCAGGTGCAAGAAAAGTTCTTACGGCAGCTGCACTTACCTATGTTGCCGCAGCTGCAACTTCGATAATCAACCTTTTAAGACTTCTTGCTATGGTAAACGGCGGCAGCAGACGGAGATAATTATGGCTAAAAGCACAAGAACAACCAAAAAAATGAATAAAACGGCTGTTATTGCGGCTGTTGTTGCTCTTATTGCGGCAGTCGGGGCGGTCTGCGTTTTGCTTAACAGAAGCGCACAGACTATGCTTTCCGACAAGGTCTCGGGACAGACCGTCAATTATGAAACTTCTTCAAAAGCGGCGTTTTATCTGAGCGGCAAGGATATTTTCTACTGCACAAAAGACGGTATGCAGCTGATAGATAAGCAGGGCAGCAGATTGTGGACAGACACGTTCACCATGCAGCAGCCGGTCATGCTCGGTTCGGGACCCTATGCCGCAGTTGCCGAGGAAAGGGGCAAGATAGTCAGGGTATATGATACAGACGGTCTTGCGTATATCATAAATGCGGAGAACCCCATAACCACTTTTTCGGTCAACCGCGAGGGCTATACTGCCGTGATAATGGAGATGCCGAATGAGTATATCACCAATATATACAATACTCTCGGCAGTGTGGTATCGGTCAGCAGCTGTCCCGCAAGCGACAGTATACCCGTTGCCGTAGCGATCTCTGCAAACAGCAATATCTATGCGACCTCTTATATAGATACAAGTGCGGTCAGCTTTAAATCAAGCGTTGTTATGCGCTATGTCAGCAAATCAACGGGCGAGGCGGAGACTATAGACGGTATGTTCACTGCTTTTTCGGGTGGCGACGGTATTGTCGGCAAGCTTGCTTTCTACAGTCCTACGGGTCTTGTGGCTTTGAGCGATAAGGAACTGATGTATGTAGATATACCTGCGGACGGCTCGGGCTGCAATGAAAAACTGCGCCTGCCTATGAACGATATAATGACTGCTGTTGATTTTGACGAAAACGGCAACTCCGCAATAGCGCTCAGAAAAACGGGTGACGGCATTAAGGGCAGCATACATTGCTATAACAAAGACGGCAAGGAAACTGCGGCATTTGATACGGAGGATGAAACAACTAATATAAAAGCCTGCGGCAATATGGTGCTTGCAGCTTCGGGCGGCAGTCTTACCGCATATGATATGAGCGGCTCCGTACTTTGGCGTGTTATGTCTGCGCAGGAAACAAGGCAGATGTTTATGTATTCGCAAAACGAAGTAATGACAGTCAGCTCAAATAAGATGAATATAGTCAAGGTAAAAAAAGGCGATGTTATAAACGAGGGTTATGAGGCCGATGAAGGCGGCGAGCCCGAGATAGTCTCACAGACGGAAGAACCCGTCACGGAGGCAACAACAGCCGCCGCCGTTGTGACAACACAGGCACCTGTTGTTGCGGAAGACACCGATGATGAAGACGATTATTCCGACGAAGATGATGAAGATTATTACGAAGATGACGAAGACGATTATTCCGACGAAGATGACGAGGATTACTATTACGATGAAGATGACGAGGACTACTACGAAGATGAGGATGAGGACTATTATTCCGACGAAGATGATGAGGACTACTATTACGATGAAAACGAGGATGAAGAATAAATGAACGGAGCGGATCTTTTTGTGATCGCCGTTATAGCTGTGTTTGTACTGACTGGCATATATCGCGGTTTTCTGCTTAATGTGATACGTATGGCAGGGACTCTTGTTTCGGCTGTCATTTCAATGATAGGCTATCCGTATGTATGCGATCTTGCTCGCAAAACATTTTTGTATTCTGATATTAAAAACAGTATAATAACCTCATTGGGGCTGCGTGACACGGCACAGCAGGTCACAAAGAATGCACAGTCTGTTTTTATTGAAAGTCTGCCTTTGCCGCAATATTTCCGCGATAAACTTATAGTAAACAACAACTCGGTCATTTATGATCTGCTCGGTGTTGATAATCTGGTGGATTATATTGGCGGTTTTCTTGCAAATATAGTGCTTAATGTACTCATGAGCCTGCTGCTTTATTTGACCTGTCAGGTTATTTTTCATATCGTTATCAAAGCGTTCATAATACTGAAAAAAGCTCCCGTTATCCGCACTATAGGACGTGTCGGCGGCGGTCTTACGGGTTTTGTGACCGCTACGGTCTTTATTTGGGCTCTGTTTGCGGCTTTCGATGCCTTTGCTTCACAGCCTTTTTATACGATGCTGATTGACGAGATAAACTCTTCAAGATTGGCAGTGGTCTTTTACGATACCGACCTTATACGCACATTTATGATGTCGCGTATGTTCTGATGATCGATCAAGATTGGAATGTTGATATGACAGAAAGTTATAAAACTGTATCGGGCGAGGGCGAAGCGGAGATTGTCGAAAAAAAATCACGCTTTATCGCTCATGTTTTCCCCGTTGAAAGTGAGAGCGAGGCTCTTGAACAGATAGAAAAAACAAAGAAAAAATACTGGGATGCGCGCCATAACTGCTATGCTTATGTTATCGGTATAGACGGCAAAATGCAGCGCTATTCCGACGATGGTGAACCGGGAGGCACGGCAGGTATGCCAATGCTTGAAGTACTGCTCGGGGAAAAAGTGAAAAACACTCTTGTCGTGGTAACACGCTATTTCGGCGGTACTCTGCTGGGTACGGGCGGACTTGTGCGCGCCTATAGCAAAAGCACCAAAGAGGGACTGCTCGCCGCAGGCATCAGGGAGTGTGTACTCTACAGACGTATCAATATCACTGTTGACTACAGTTTAAGCGGCAAAATACAGTATGAAGCGGCGCAGGGCGGACATCTGACCGAAGATACGGTCTATGCCGAAAACGTGTTGTTTAAGCTGCTTGTGAAAACAGGAAGTGCGGATGGCTTTGCAAAACGCATAACCGATGTTACAAACGGTCGCGCGGAGATAGAGATGTTGGAGGAGTTATACAGATGATCTTAGGATCATAACAAATATATAATAAAGGAAGGTGGCTGCCGTGAATATCAGGGAAAGAAACGAACAGACCGAGATTGATATGCTTTCGCCTTATGCGGCAAAAAGCAAATTCAGCAGGGGCAGGGTGACAGACGAGGAACTTTGTGATATGCGCACCTGTTTTCAACGTGACAGGGACAGGATAATCCACAGCAAAGCATTCAGGCGCCTTATGCATAAAACGCAGGTATTTATATCGCCCGAGGGTGATCATTACCGCACGCGCCTTACACATACGCTTGAAGTATCGCAGATAGCACGTACTATCGCTGTTTCGCTGCGCCTTAACGAAGACCTGACCGAAGCCGTTGCTCTCGGACACGACCTCGGGCATACACCTTTCGGACATCTCGGCGAGGAAGATCTCAATAATGTTGTGCCCGGCGGCTTTCATCATAACGAGCAAAGTGTCAGGGTGGTGCGCTTTGTCGAAAAAGAGGGCAAGGGTCTTAATCTTACATACGAGGTAATGGACGGCATCCTTAACCACCGCGGCGCAGGTACACCGTATACCCTCGAGGGCAAGACGGTGCAGATATCCGATAAGATAGCTTATATCAATCACGATATAGACGATGCTGTCCGCGCAGGCATAATCACCGAAAACGACCTTCCTAAAGACTGTGTAGAAGTCCTTGGTGATACCGCACGCAAAAGAATAGATTTTCTTATCCGCGATATAGTGAAAAACAGCCTTGACAAGGACGACATCCTTATGACACCCGAGGTCAGGACGGCTATGTACAAACTGCGCGCTTATATGTTTGAAAATGTGTACCGTGCAAAACAGCTTGCTTCGGAACGGGAACAGTTTGGAGTCTTTTTGAGCAGGATATACAGCTACTATCTCGATAATTTCGATAAAGTGCCGCAGGAGTTCAAAAACAATCCCGAAGTCACAAAAGAACAGGCAACGGCAGATTATGTTGCGGGCATGACGGACAGATTTGCACAAAGACAGTTTGAACTGCTGGGCTTGAAATAAAAGCCGGATAAAATATCATAATAATAAAATATCATCTGATAATACATCGTTAAAGACTGCATCATTAGCAACATATACCGTATGATGCAGTTTTTTATATGAAAAGATCATACATAAAATATGCAAGCGTAAAGCTCAGAATACTGCATATAAACCGTCCGCCAAAAAAATATCGGCAGTCTATGCCTGCGCTTTCGGTAAATTCAAGGCTCTGTGCGTGTATGGAAAGACCGCTCCAGCCAAGTATCATAGCGGCGCAGGCTATAGATAGCTTTCCGCTGCCGTTTGCAAGGGCACAGCCGTTCGTCATCTCAAAAAATCCCGAGGCAAGAGCTTTGTTTATGTTTTCGGGCAGTCCCAAAGGCCGAAGCATAAGGGAAAGACCGTCAAATATATGCAGTTTTTCAAATACTGCGCAGATAACGGAAAAAATTATTATATATCCGCCTATCATCAGTACGGAACGCAAAGAGTCGGCTATGGCGGCGGTAAAAATTTTCTGTGTGAACGGTTTGGGCCGCACAAACACTTTTTTCGGTTTTGTGCGCGGAGAAAACAAGCCTGTTATAACGGCAAGAAAAAGCGGCGGTATATAGGTGCATAACATCAGAAAATACCCTGCTTTTGCACTTTTGAAAACACCCATACCAACAGTGCCCGTTATAAAAAGCGCGCCTGCATTGCCGCAGAACATTGTCAGCCTTTTTGCGGCATTTTCTGTCAGACTGCCGTTTTTATAAAGCTGTGATGTGGTTTTTATGCCTATGGGACAGCCTGCCGTAAGACCGAGTATAAGCGGAAATGCCTCGGTACCCGTAAGATTGAATACCGCAAGAGTGAACGGCTCTGTAAGCAGCCCTAAAAACTGCGGTATGTCAACGGCTATAAGGCAGTTTGAAATTATCATAAACGGCAGTATGGACGGTATAACTTTTTCAAACCAGAGCAAAAGTCCGTTTTTTGCACCGAAAAAAATTTCTTTTGGAAAAATAAGCATAATAGCATTGAAAAATAAA
>JAGAHK010000266.1 GCA_017627115.1 Bacillota bacterium
ATTAATAAAGTAAAATTTTTATTTTTTTAAAAAATTATTTTTTGGGAGGGAAAAATGAAGAAAATATCGCGCTTTAAAAGAAGTGTAAGGTGTTTTTTGTTTGCTGCTTGGGTAATGGCGGTGCTTGTGTGGCTGTGCGTGCTTTATGACCGCTTTTTGCTGCCTTCTGCGCAGAAAGTCTGCGAAAGCAGGACGGTCGCTTTTATAAACGAACGTATGGCGGAAGCTCTTGAAAATGCAATAAAGGAAAATGGTATAAATACGTCGAAATTATTTTTATATGAGAAAAACAAAGAGGGCAGGGCGGTGTTTCTGAGTACGGATACTGCGGCGGCAAACAGGCTTTGCGCCGATACCGCACAGAGGCTGTCTCGGACGCTTGCAAAAGGCGAAAACAATGTTATATACATAAAAAGCGGTGCATTTACGGGTCTGTCGCTGCTTTCCGAAAGCGGTCCCGATATACCCGTGAAAATAAGCGTTATAGGTGATGCAAAAGCCGACTGTAAAACAGAGGTGAAAGGTGTGGGGCTGAATAATGTATATTATTGCATTTATATTGAAATAAATGCACGCGCAGCCGCCTATAATCCGCTGCTCAACAACGAGATAAACATAACGCGGCGGATATTGCTTGCGGATGCGGTATACTCGGGAGAAGTGCCGTCGGCTGTGCTGCCCGCTGCGATAAGATAGGTTTTTATTGAATTATGTATTTTTTTATAGGTAAATGATATAAATATTTATTTTTATTTAATTTTTTTCTTGCATTTTATATCTTAATGTTGTATAATGATAACTGTAGAATTATAAAATTGGAGAAGACTATGGAAGAAAAAGAGATAGAAATAGATCTTAAACAGCTTCTTGATGCCTTGTTGGCAAGGTTGTGGGTCATAGTCGCAGTGACTTTGATGGTGGGTGTGTTTGCTTTTTTATTCAGCAAATTTGCAATGACACCTTTGTATTCTGCGAAGTCTACGGTCTATATCAACAGTAATGCGTCCTTTGTTTCAAAGGACATAAGTTCAAGCGAAATTACGGCTTCTTCACAAATGGCTACGGTTTTTGCGGAAATGCTCAAAAGCAACCTCATAATGAATGAGGTCCTCAAAAAAACAGAGCTTGACTATACCGCAGAACAGATAGCTTCAATGGTCAGCGCCTCTGCGGTGGACGAGACACCCGTTATGAAAATTACGGTCGTAAGTCCATATCCAAAAGAAGCGGTGGTTATTGCCAATGCCATACTTGAAGTGGCGCCCGAAAAGATCCCCGACCTTATGGACGGCGGTTCCGTTAAAATAATAGATACTCCCGTAGAGCCGCAGTATCCATCATCTCCGAATGTCACAAAAAACACTATGCTCGGCTTTGTGCTCGGCTTTATATTGAGTGCGGGTCTGGTAGTGCTTATGGAATTGCTCGATTCCCGTGTGAAGGATGAGGAACAGCTCCGCAGTCTGCTTGAACTGCCCGTACTTGGTGTTATACCCGAGATAACGGAGTCGGAAGTGTAAAAGAGGGATAAGATGCTGTTTAAACCAAAGAAAGCAAAAAAAGCCGACGGCTTTAAAACAGAAGTAGGCCGCTCGGAATATGATGCTAAAAGAATACTTAACGATAATACCTCGTTTGATGTCAGAGAGGCGTTTAACGAGTTAAAAACAAATGTTATTTTTTCCATGACGGACAAAGGCACCAAGAAGATCCTGGTCACAAGCTCCTTTGCCGCAGAGGGAAAAAGCACGACAAGTCTTAATCTGGCTATAAGTCTTGCGGAGAACAACAAAAAAGTCCTTTTGATCGATTGTGACCTTCGCCGTCCGAATGTGGGCAGACTGCTTCAATTCGACGAAAAAAGGGGGCTTTCAAATATACTTGTAAATGAATGTGAGATCGGTGAGGCGCTGCATAAAACAAAGTATGCAAATCTTGATGTTGTGCTGACAGGCTCAACACCGCCAAACCCGACCGAACTTTTATCGTCGGAGGGTATGCAGGCGTTTATGGATAATGTATCGCAGCATTACGATTATGTTATCCTTGATACGCCGCCTGTCAACCTTGTTACGGATGCAGTCATATTATCGAGACTTGTCAACGGTGTCATCATTGTCTGCCGACAGTATGTGACAGAAAAGAAATTGCTGTTGTCGGCGGTGGAAAAACTCAGGTTTGTAAATGCCAGGATACTCGGTGTTGTCCTTAACGATGTTGCCACAGCAAAGGCAGACTATGGCAAATATGGCTACTACAACGGCACAAACAACAGTACGAATATCGAAAAGGCGAAATAACGGCTTTAAGACAGGATTGGTCTTTGATGATAGATTTTCATTCTCATTTTTTGCCAAAAATGGATGATGGCAGCAAAAGTTGTGAAATGTCGCTTGAAATGCTTAAAACAAGCTACGATTACGGCATCGGGACGATGGTTGCCACACCGCATTTTTATATAAAACAAAATTCCGCAGCGCGTTTTCTCGAAAGGCGTAAAGAATCTTTTTCAAGGCTTGAAGAAGCCATTGCGGATTCAAAAGAAAAGGTGCCGGATATAATTCTCGGCGCAGAGGTCTACTATTTCAGGGGTATTTCGCATTATGATGATATTGAAAAGCTGAAAATATCGGGTACCGATCTTCTTTTGCTTGAAATGCCGTTTGAACAGTGGAATAAACGTGTGCTTGACGAGGTAGAGGCAATACATGAAGAAACAGGCATTACACCTGTTATCGCACACCTTGACAGATACCTCGATTATCAGAAAGGCACGGATAATGTGGACAGACTGTTGGATATGGGCTTTCCGATACAGATAAATTCGGAGTTCGTAAACGGTTTTTTTACACGAAAAAAAGCTATTGAGATGATTACCGACGGTGTTGTCGATGTGTTGGGTTCGGACTGTCACAATATGGACAAGCGCAGACCCGACCTCGGCAAAAGCTTACAGATAATTGAGAAAAAATGTGGAGCGGATACCGTTGATAATATATATAAAAAAAGCAGGCAGCTGCTTGGTTTGTGATTTAACGATTACAAAAAAGTATAAAACCTTTGTATTGGGGAATTTGGAAGGGAGTAATGCATATCTCTGGACAAATAAAACCAAAGAAAAAACATACCGGACTGAAAATCTTTTTGGTTATAATTCTTGTTCTGGCTGCGGCTGTTGCGGGTGTGGCAGTGTGGCAAAGAGAGAATATAAAGGCGGTTGTCGACTCGCGGACTTATTCGCAGGAGGAAATAGCCGACAAAATAACCGCATCAAAAGAAAAGGTGCAGCAGTCTATGCAGGCTTACGATCTGCCTGTTATGCGTGATTTTACCTTTGAAGAAGAGGAACAGATACGCAAAGGCGAGATCACCGTTGAGGAAGCTATGCAGAAAATAATGGTCGAGTCACAGAACGACGGAACGGACGAAAATGCCGCAAATACCGATAATAACGCGCAGTCTTCTGACGGCAGCAATGCCGCGGCACAGACGGCGGGCGGTACGCAGACAGCGGGTGAAAAGACCGCAAGCTCTGTTCTTTCGGGGTATATAACGCAGCTTTACGAGATGAAAGCCTATTATTTAAGCCAGCTTGGCGGGCTTGAAAGCGAAATGCGCGCGGTATATGCACAAACGGGCAAAGACAAATCGAAGATACCCTCTATAATATCAAGCTATATGCCGAGGGCAGCCTCGATGGAAAGCGAATGTGACGGCAAGGTGAACAGCCTTATATCACAGCTGAGAAGCGAACTTGCTTCTATCGGCGCCGACACATCCATAGCAGACGAGATATATGATGCCTATGTTAATGAAAAGGCGCTTAAAAAAGCCTATTATCTCAGTCTGTACTGATATTGTGAATAAATAAGTGTTTTGTTTAAAAGAGTGTACATAATTAAGCAAAACCGCTTATTTAAAATATTTTATATTAATAAAATTAAAAATGGAGGAAAGAATATGAAGAAAAAAATCTTATTACTTGCAGGCACTGTTCTTGCAGCAATGACAATGGCAACAGGTGTTTATGCCGCAACTCTTCCCGGAGATGTTAACGGCAACAATCGTATCGACAACGAGGATCCCAGCCTTATTCTTAACATCGCATTAAGCAGAGATGCAGCAGGCGAAAACGGCACGGATGCTTTCAACGAAACTTTAAATGTTGCAAACCTTGACCGTGACCTTGTTGGTGAAACAGTTGTTTCTCATAAGGACGGCACACCCGAGATCACAGCAAACGATGCTGCACTTGCTTACTACAAATTTATGAACAGAACATCTCTTAAGGTAGTTCTTTCAACAGAGAAATTCCCCGATATCAAGTACAATATCGATAAGGACCTTATGGATACAAAGGTTAAGGATGTTGTTGAGTTCTACATTGATCAGTATGCTCAGAAAGAACCCGATGCAAAGAAGTTCAACACAGCTATGAGCAAGCTTAAGTTAGGTCTTAAGGGCCAAATGACAACGCCTTATGAGCCAGAGGGTTGGAACATCCTTGCAAATGCAGCTAACAGCCTTTACACAGAGCCTATCTATGATACTTCTGTTACAGACTACGAGCAGATCGCTTATGGTAATGCAGATCTTGACAATGCAACAGCAAAGGCTATCAAGGCAGCTTCTCTTCCCGTTGTTTCAAGCAATGGTACGGATACTTCCAAGGTTAATGCAGCTTACCTTAAGGCTTGCTATGAGCAGGCTATCGGCGGTCTTGTTAACCTTAATCCTTCCGCTGATGCTGTTAAGGAAACAAAGAATAAGGCTAAAGCAGTTCTTGACAGCAACAACAAGAAGTACACAGCAAATGTTGCACTTGTTGCAGATGGTGTAAGAGTTGACAACGTACTTGACAACAAGGGTACAGACGAACTTGATGCTCTTATCGATACAGCAGCGGCTGCTAAGCTCTTCGATTATGAGAATGTTACAGTTGGTGATGTTTACAAGGCACTCATCGCTGTTACAGGCACACCCGAAAAGGATGTTAACGAAGACGGCGAATTCGCTTCTATCATCGGCGAGTACAACAACCACGATGCAGAAGTTTACCTTGTAAGAGAGTAATTCAGAGTAATTTATAGTAATTCAATGTAGTATACACTTCAGTTAAAATTACACTTAAACAATAAATATAAAAGACTGTTCTTTCGGGCAGTCTTTTATATTATATAAAGCATATTTATGCATATTTATAAGGAGGACAATTAAATGAAAAAAATGCTTAAGTTTGCTGCGGCACTTATGTCGGCAGTAATGCTTTTGTCATCGGTAAATGTTTATGCGGCTGATTCGGATGCGGAAACAAATGCAGCAGCTGCCGAAACAACTGCCGAGGCCGCTGTGCCTTTCACCGATGTAAATGCCGATACCCAGACCGGCAAAAATATTCTTAAACTTTATAATGCAGGCATAATTGCAGGATACGAGGACGGTACTTTCCGCCCCGACGGCAATATCACACGCGCAGAGCTTGTACGTATCTTCAATCAGGTGTTTGAGTACAAGCCCACAGAGGCACAGCTTGCCAATGTAAAGGACTTTCTTGATAATACCGACCCTGAGGCATGGTATTACAATGATGTAAGGATCGCGCAGATCGCAGGCTATATCAACGGCTTTGATGACAATACATTCCGCGGCAAGGAAAACTTCACACGTCAGCAGGCTTGTGTCGTTATCGACCTTATCACGGGTGTGAACACAGCCGATCCCGAACTTGTTATTACCGACGAAGTTTCCGAATGGGCAGTAAATTATGTTAATTGGGCGCTCACAGCAGGCCTTTTCCCGATAGAGGAGGGCAATACCTTCCGCGCAACACAGAATATCACAAGAGCGGAAGTTTGCAACCTGCTTGAGATATTTGTGGCAGAACCCGCAAAAGACGGCGATACCGAAATTGCCACAACAGATGCGAACGAAAAAGAAGAGGAAGAAGTTACCGTAAAGACATCCAACGGCACCGTTGTTAAGATAACAAAGGGCGGTTCAGGCGGTGGCGGCGGCAGCTCATCATCTTCTGGCAATAACGCAAAGTCAACAACAACGGCAAGCGTAGAAAACTCTACCGAAACAACAACTGTTTCTTCAAGCAATTCCAAAAAGACAACAGAAGCTAAAACAGAAACAACGACTGCTTCTTCAAAAAATACAAAGGAATCCACAACAAAGCAGGTAGTTACCGAGAAAAAGACGGAGACCACTACCAAAGAGACCACAACTAAAGAAGCTACGACAAAGCAGGTAGTTACCGAAAAACCGACACAGACAACAACAGAGCTTGAAATAAACAATGTTTCGGATATTTCCGATGATGTGGCATTCAGCCTTGAAAACGTATATCTTGCACTTAATAATTATGTTGTGCCCAACTGCTCATCAAGCGGCGCACAGGAAGTTGCAAGCATGATAAGGGATGCTATGTATCAGAAGATGAACGATCATTCCTATGATATAACAGGTGCTGTTGATGCGGCAGTGGAAAGATACCGCACTCTTTCTTCGGATGAAAAGAATGAACTTAAAAATAATATCATCAGCTATTGCAGTATAAACGATCTGTATAATCTGCAAGCTACGTTTTTCCCGTATCTGACATATAATGGCTGATAAAGGGTGGAAAAAATGGATATTTCCTGCTTTGACACTTGTTATGGTGGCTTTTATCTGGGGACATTCTCTTATGCCTGCGGATATGTCAAGTACAGAAAGCGGCATTGTAAGCGATATTTTAAGGCTTATCTTTCGTCTCAAAGATGCGGAGATAAACGGATATGTAAGGAAATTTGCGCATTTCTTTGAATATATGATATTCGGTATTCTTATCACCATAGATACAACTATACTTTTGAAATGTGTATTCAGACCCGAAAATATCGCAGCAGGTCTGTTTGTGCCGCTTGTGGATGAGACCATACAGCTTTTTACACTTGGGCGCAGCGGTTCGCTGCTTGATGTATGGCTTGATTTTACGGGCTTTATAACGGGAGTTATATG
>JAGAHK010000267.1 GCA_017627115.1 Bacillota bacterium
ATAATAGAATAATATCTTTTTACGAAACTCAATAAACCAAAAGCGGAAGATGTGTATTTTTTATATACATCTTCTGTCTTTAATAAGCAGAGATCAATATCAGAAAAGGAGCAGAGAAAAATGGCATTTTATTACAGCGAACCATCCCATACGTTCAGTGAATATCTTTTGGTACCGGGCTATTCTTCATCACAGCATACACCTCAAAACACAAGCCTGCGCACACCTGTTGTAAAATTTAGAAAGGGACAGGAGGACTCACCTCTTTATATGAATATACCGCTTGTTTCGGCCATCATGCAGTCCGTTTCGGATGATAAGATGGCTATCGCGCTTGCAAAAGAGGGCGGCATTTCCTTTATTTACGGCTCACAGAGTGTGGAAAGCCAGGCGGAGATGGTAAAGCGTGTTAAAAGCCATAAGGCAGGTTTTGTTGTGAGTGACTCAAACATCCGCCCTGACCAGACTTTGCAGGATATACTTGATCTTAAAGAAAAAAGCGGTCATGCTACAGTTGCGGTTACCGAAGACGGCACATCGCAGGGCAAGCTTGTGGGTATCGTTACCAGCCGTGACTACAGAATAAGCCGTATGGGCAGGGCAACAAAGGTATCCGAGTTTATGACACCCATTGAAAAGGTCATCTATGCGGAAGAGGGTACAACACTTAAAGAAGCAAACAATATCATCTGGGATAACAAACTCAATGCACTGCCTATCGTAAGCAAGGATGGCAGACTTGTTGCTTTTGTTTTCCGCAAGGACTATGACTCACACAAGGAAAATCCGCTTGAACTTCTTGATGTTCACAAGCGTTATATAGTTGGCGCAGGTATCAACACACGCGATTATGCGGAGCGCGTGCCCGCACTTGTTGAGGCAGGCGCAGATGTACTTTGCATCGACTCCTCCGAGGGCTTCTCCGAATGGCAGAAACTCACTATTGATTGGATAAGAGAGCACTATGGTGACAGTGTTAAGGTAGGCGCAGGCAATGTTGTTGACAGAGACGGCTTCCGTTTCCTTGCAGAATCGGGCGCGGACTTTGTTAAGGTAGGTATAGGCGGCGGTTCTATCTGTATCACCCGTGAAACAAAGGGTATCGGCCGCGGTCAGGCAACAGCCGTTATCGAGGTCGCTGCCGCAAGAGACGAATATTTCCGTGAAACAGGCGTTTATGTGCCTATTTGCGCAGACGGCGGTATAGTTCACGATTACCATATCACACTTGCACTTGCAATGGGCTGTGATTTCTGTATGCTCGGCCGCTATTTCTCACGCTTTGAGGAAAGCCCGACAAACAAGGTCATTGTAAACGGCAATTATATGAAAGAATATTGGGGCGAGGGCTCCGCGCGTGCAAGAAACTGGCAGCGCTACGATACGGGCGGCGACAAGAAGCTTTCGTTTGAGGAGGGCGTTGACAGCTATGTACCTTATGCGGGCTATCTTCACGATAACCTTGCGGTTACACTTGCAAAAGTTAAGCATACAATGTGCAACTGCGGTGCTTTGAGCATACCCGAACTTCAGGAAAAGGCAAAGCTTACGCTTGTTTCTTCCGTAAGTATCATAGAGGGCGGCGCACACGATGTTGTGCTTAAAGACCAGAATATCACACCCGTAAAATAACTGCAATTAAGCCGTTTCGACAAAATATGTCGGGGCGGCTTTTTTATGTCCCTCGTTTTCTGTGTGCCGCAAAGTCTGCGAAAAGTCGGAATTGTTAAATATGCCTGCATAACTGTCTATATCGGCGGAAATTTTGTTAATATGTTTTCTTGAAATAAAGTGCTGTCTTGTGCTAAAATGTATTTTGGAATTTTTGAAATTTTTTGTATTTTATTTAAAGGAAAAGAGAGATATTATGAAAACAAAACGTGAAGATATCAGAAACATTGCTATTATTGCGCACGTTGACCATGGCAAAACAACACTTGTGGACGAGCTTTTGAAGCAAAGCGGTACTTTCCGTTCAAACCAGGTCATCCGCGAGAGAGTTATGGACAGCGGCGATATTGAGCGTGAGAGAGGTATAACCATACTTTCAAAGAACACATCGGTTTATTATGAACATACAAAAATAAATATCGTTGATACTCCCGGTCATGCCGATTTCGGCGGCGAGGTAGAGCGTGTGCTTAAAATGGTAAACGGCGTTGTGCTTGTTGTTGATGCTTACGAGGGCGCTATGCCCCAGACAAAGTTCGTTTTGAGAAACGCACTTGCGCTTGGTCTGCCTGTTGTTGTCTGCGTTAACAAGATAGACCGTCCCGAGGCACGTCCCGACGAGGTAGTTGACGAGATACTTGAACTTTTTATGGAGCTTGATGCTACGGATGAACAGCTTGACAGTCCCTTTGTTTTTGCATCCGCAAAGCTTGGCAAAGCTGCACTTGATCCTGCCGAAGCTCTTGATGCACCCGATATGAAACCGCTTTTCGATACCATTATCGAGCATATCCCCGCACCCGAGGGCGACCCCGAAGCACCTTTGCAGATGCTTGTTACCACTATCGACTATAACGAATATGTCGGCAAAATAGGTATCGGCAAGATAGAAAACGGCTCAATAAAGGTAAATGACGAGGTTGCTATCGTAAATATACACGACCCCGAAAAGCTTGACAAGATACGTGTTACAAAGCTTTACGAATACGAGGGCCTTGAAAGAATAGAGGTAAACAGTGCAACTATCGGCTCTATCGTTGCTGTGAGTGGTATGCCCGACATACATATCGGCGATACCATTGCGGCAGTGGATAACCCCGTTGCTATTGAAGTTAACAAGATAAGCGAACCTACGCTTGCTATGACATTCTGCGTTAACGACAGCCCGTTTGCGGGTCAGGAGGGCAAGTTTGTTACAAGCCGTCATCTCCGCGACAGACTTATGAAAGAACTTAACACAGACGTCAGCCTTAAAGTTGAGGAGACAGATGTTGCCGAGGCGTTCAAGGTAAGCGGCAGAGGAGAACTCCACCTTTCCATACTTATCGAAACTATGCGCCGTGAGGGCTATGAATTCCAGGTGTCACGTCCCGAGGTACTTTATAAGGAGGAAAACGGCAAACGCCTTGAACCTATGGAACTTGCTACTATTGATGTACCCGAGCAGTATGTGGGCGCAGTTATTGAAAAACTCGGCACACGCCGCGGCGAAATGTTGAATATGCAGCCCTCAAACGGCGGCTATACACGTCTTGAATTCAATATTCCCGCACGCGGTCTTATCGGTTACAGAAACGAATTCTTGACCGATACACACGGCGACGGTATCATAAATACGATATTCAACGGCTATGAGCCTTACAAGGGCGAAATAATCAGCCGTCCGCAGGGTTCTCTCGTTGCTTTTGAAACGGGTGAAGCCGTTACCTACGGTCTGTTCAACGCACAGGAGCGCGGAGATCTCTTTATAGGCGCAGGTACAAAGGTATACTGCGGTATGGTTGTCGGCAGAAATGCAAGAACAGGCGATATGGAAGTTAATGTCTGCAAGAAAAAGCAGCTTACAAATACCCGTGCTTCGGGCTCGGATGATGCTCTTAAACTTACACCGCATATCGTGATGAGCCTTGAACAGTGCATCGACTTTATTACGGATGATGAACTTGTTGAGGTAACACCCGAAAATCTGCGTATAAGAAAAAAGCTTCTTGACCCCGTTGCAAGAAGAAAAGCCGCAAGATGCTGATTTGAATAAAAAATCTTTGGGAGACATAGGCGTGACCTTTGTCTCCTGTTTTTTATGATCATTTTGAATGTGGTCGTGTGAATTCAAAAAAACGATTTTTTCATGCTCCCGAATCGTTCCCCGTTACTTTTCAATTATATTACAAAATCATTCTGTTATTGCAAAGCCGAAAGTTTTTATATATAATAGAAAAGTGGAATTTTGGGCTTTTGCCCTATATATATCCATAATTGGAGGAATTTATTTGACTAAAAAAGAGAAAAAGGGCGGCTTTGTCAAGCAGGCGGCTATTCTTGCGGCGGCGAGTCTTCTGGTGCGCGTGCTGGGCTTTTTGTATCGTCTGCCGCTTACAGATATGATAGGCAACGAGGGCAACGGCATTTACTCGGCGGGTTTTTATCTTTACAATATGTTTTTGATAATGAGTTCTGCGGGTCTGCCTGTGGCTATCAGCCGCATGGTGGCGGAAAGGCTTGCTCTCGGCGAATACCAAAATGCAAAAAAAGTGTTTCGGGTATCTATGACAACGGCTTCTGCGCTTGGCTTTATCTGTATGATGATAATGCTTATTTTTGCGGGCAGTTTTTGCCGCATCATAAAAAGTGAGAGAAGTTTTTACTGCATACTTACGCTTGCACCAACGGTTTTCATAGTTTCGATAATGGCTGTTTACCGCGGTTATTTCCAGGGCTTCGGCACAACGGTGCCTACGGCGGTATCACAGCTTATAGAGCAGGTATTCAATGCCGCTTTCAGTGTTATAATGGCATGGTATCTGATGAAAGTGATGTCGGGCGACAAAATAGCCTGGGGTGCCGCAGGCGGTACGGCAGGTACGGGCATAGGCGCTTTTGCGGGTCTTGTTACGCTTGCC
>JAGAHK010000268.1 GCA_017627115.1 Bacillota bacterium
AACAAGATCGTGTTTATAGGTCAGGGCATAGATGCCGAGCTTATAAATAAAGTTATGAATGACGCATTAAAATAAAATAAAATTAAAAAACTGCCGCGATCGGAAATGTTCCGCACGGCAGTTTTTTAATTATTTTTTCCATTCAATTATTTCTTTTTCTATCCATGCCGCAAGTTTATCCACACCCTCGCCTGTTTTGGCGCAGATAGGTATTATCTCTATATCGGGGTGGCGCATATGGATATTTTTCTTCGCCTTTTCAATGTCAAAGTCAAAATAAGGCGCAAAATCGGTTTTATTTATCACAACAACATCCGCGACTTGAAACATAAGCGGATATTTAAGCGGCTTATCGTCGCCCTCCGGCACGGAAAGTATCATTGCGTTTTTGGATGCGCCCGTGTCAAACTCCGCAGGACATACAAGGTTGCCGACATTTTCAAGTATCACAAGGTCAAAAGATGCCGAGTCAAAGCTATCAAGCCCCTGTGTGGTCATATCCGCATCAAGGTGGCACATACCGCCCGTATGCAGCTGTATGGACTCCGCACCTGCCTCCTTTATCCTTACGGCATCTACATCGCTGTCTATGTCGGCTTCCATAACGCCTATCCTGAATTTATCCTTTAAAAGCGGTATAAGCGCCGAAAGCGTGGTGGTCTTGCCCGAACCGGGTGCGCTCATAAGGTTGAGAAGAAAGGTCTTTTCGGCTTTTAAACGCTTTCTCGTGTTCTCCGCCAAAATATTGTTGTCGTCCATTACGTTTGCTTTCAGATCGATTATTTTTACACTCATTTTTGTTCTCCTTATTATTCGTACTCTTCTTTTGCGTTTTTCTCCATTTCGTCGGAACAGCCCGTCAATAAAAGCAGGACTGCGGCAAACACCGCAAATTTTGTTTTCATACCTCTATTGCCACCTCTTTTAGTATAACATCTCTGCCGCCTGTTATTTTGCAGCTTCCGCCGCCGCAGTCGGGACAGAGATAATCATATGCCGCAGTCGGGGTGTATTCTTTGCCGCAGGCACATTTTGCAGTCACTTCAACGGGTATCAATTCTATCTCGGAGCCGTCAAGGATAGTGCCGCGTATTGCGGTCTTATAGTATTTTTGCATATAATAAGGCTCAATGCCCGTCATTTTGCCCACTTCGACAACGATTTTTTTAACACGCTTTGCCTCCTGCTCTTTTGCTGTCTTTGCCGCAAGATCGGCAAGACGGATTATATAACTCATTTCGTGCATTTCTGTCCTTCACTCCTTGTTCAGACAGTTCGTATAACTTTGCAGGGCGCGCCGACAGCTACCGAATTTGGCGGTATATCTTTATTTACCAGGCTGTGTGCGCCTATAACGCAGTTATCTCCTATTGTTACGCCCGCAAGCACGGTAACTCCCACACCTATCCATACATTGCTGCCTATATTTATCGGCTTTGCATATTCAAGCCCTGTCTTTCTCGTTTCGGGGTCAATAGGGTGGTAGGCCGCACTGAAACAGCAGTTCGGCGCCACCATAACATTATTCCCGAATGTTACTTTCGCACAATCAAGAATGACACAGTTGTGGTTTGCATAGAAATTATCACCCATTTCTATATTATAGCCGTAATCACAGTAAAAAGGTGCCGTGACATAACAGTCGGCGCCGTGCCTGCCGATTATTTTATCAAAAATAAGACTCTGCTTTTCGTAGTCGGACGGACGGCAGTTATTAAACTCAAAACAAAGATCCTTGCATTTTTCTCTTGCCAAAGCAAGCCCGTCATCGGCAGGGTCGTATAAAAGCCCGTTATCCGCCTTTTCGCGCTCGGTCATTACATCACCTCATTTTTTGATCTCTATATAAATCTCTATATAAATCTCTGTATAACAAAAAAGACTCCCGAAGAGCCTCCCAAACTGTTTTGCATAAATGGATGCCCAGAGACGGAATCG
>JAGAHK010000269.1 GCA_017627115.1 Bacillota bacterium
CAGATATAACTGCTGACAGGGGTGATATTTATGGATAACAGACCTATAGGACTGTTTGATTCGGGTGTCGGCGGCCTTACCGTGGTAAAACAGGTGATGAAAGTGCTCCCGAACGAAGATACCATATATTTCGGCGATACGGCGCGTGTGCCCTACGGCTCAAAAACAAGGGAGACCGTGACAAAGTTTTCCGCGCAGATAATACGCTTTCTTATGACAAAGAATGTAAAGGCTATTATTATCGCCTGCAATACCGCAAGTTCAAACAGTTATGACGATCTTGTGCGTATCTTCCCCGATATACCTATTTTTGAGGTAATAACCGCAGGTGTCGAGTCCTGCATCGAGGCTACCAAAAACCGCCGTGTCGGTATTATCGGTACGCAGGCTACGGTGCGCAGTGCGGCATATGAACGCGGTATAAAGCAGCGTATGCCCGATATACGCATATATTCGCAGGCCTGTCCGCTTTTTGTGAACCTTGCCGAAGAGGGCTGGACGGATAACGATGTAACACGTATGACAGCGGAGATATACCTTAAAGAAATGCTTGACGGCGGTGTTGATACTATAGTTCTCGGCTGTACGCATTATCCGCTTTTAAAACACTGCATATCGCGTGTTGTGGGCGAAAAAGTCACGCTTGTTGACCCCGCAAAGGCAACGGCGATGAAGATGAAAAAGTTTCTTGAAAGCCGTGATATGCTCAAAGAGGGCGAGGGCGCGGAACGCAGGTTTTATGTCAGCGACCATACCCAAAGCTTTGATATACTCTGCGAAAGACTGCTTAAACAGCATTACACCGCAGAAATAACGGATATTGAGAAATACTAATATTATTAAGCAGTAAAAAAACAAAAGGAGGTAAAATTTATGTCGGTTTTACGCGCATTCAAAGGCTACCGTCCCACTGCGGAGCTTTGTTCAAAGGTGGCGGCTCTGCCGTATGATGTTATGTCCTCTGCGGAGGCAAGAGAAATGGTAAAGGGGGATCCGTATTCGTTCCTGCACGTTGACAGGGCGGAGATAGATCTTGACCCCTCTGTTGATATCTACAGCCCCGAGGTTTATCAAAAGGCTGCCGAAAATCTCAATAAAATGATAACGGACGGCATATATATCCACGATGAAAAGCCGTGTATGTATATATATCGCCTCACTATGGACGGCAGGAGCCAGACGGGTCTTGTTGCCTGTGCATCCATTGACGAATATATCAACAACAAGATAAAAAAGCACGAACTTACACGCGAGGATAAGGAGCAGGACAGAATACGTCACGTTGATACCTGCAATGCAAATACGGGACCTATCTTCCTGACTTACAGAAACCGTGACGATATAAACGCACTTATTGCGGAAGAAACGGCAAAGACACCCGTTTATGACTTTGTGAGTGAGGACGGCGTAGGCCATACCGTATGGGTGATAGATGACGAGAGCAAAATAAGCGCTTTGCAGGCTGCATTTGCGCAGGTACCCGCGCTTTATATCGCAGACGGACACCACAGAAACGCATCTGCCGTTAAAGTTGGCTTAAAGCGCAGAGGCGAGGGCGAATATGACAAGGAAGCGGAGTTCAACTTCTATCTTGCCGTTGCTTTCCCCGATAACCAGCTTAAAATACTTGATTACAACCGTGTTGTAAAAGACCTTAACGGTATGAGTGAGAGCGAGTATCTTGAAAAGATATCAAAGGATTTTGATGTCAAGCCCGAAAACGGCACTTTCAAGCCCGACAGTGCGCTTACTTTCGGTATGTACCTTGGCGGAAAGTGGTACAGGCTTACCGCAAAGGACGGAAGCTTCAATGCCGCAGACCCCGTTGAGAGCCTTGATGTTTCGATATTGCAGAACAATCTGCTTGCACCTGTGCTTGGCATCGGTGATCCGCGCACGGATGACCGCATTGCTTTTGTCGGCGGTATACGCGGTCTCGGCGAGCTTGTCAGCCTTGTTGACAGCGGCAGGGCAGCGGTGGCTTTTGCAATGTACCCCACATCCGTAGAGCAGCTTATGAGCATTGCGGATGCAGGCAAGATAATGCCGCCGAAGTCCACCTGGTTCGAGCCTAAATTAAGGAGCGGCATCTTTATCCACACTTTAACAAACTAAGTTTCCTTATACCAAAAAAGGGCTTGGGCGCTGAAATTCGATCAGCGCTCAATCCCTTTTTATTATTCTTCAATTAATATTCTTCAATTAATATTCTTCAATTAATATTCTTCGATCAACTCGTGCAGCAGTTTTGCCGCATCGGCTTCCGTGCATTTGCCGTCAAGGTCGCAGTCGAGCAGAGCGGCGGTGTTGTAGTCGGTCGTACTGTACGTTATGTCTTTGTCGGCGTATTTGAGTATCAGTGCCGTATCTCTTACGGTTATTTCGCTGTCTCCGTCAATATCGCCTATGTATTTGTAGTTTACGTTCTTCTCCTTTGCAAAGCTTTCCGCCTGCGAGCCTTTGTAACAGTATACATATTCATAATACGAGAAGTAGTCAAAGGCTTCATCGTGGAAATCAGTTACCGAATGGGGCAGTATCAAAGCTCTCATGCTTGAACCGTAAAAAGCAAGTTTGCCTATGCTTGTTACGCCCTCGGGCACGGTGACTGTTTTGAGCCTTGATGCGCCGAATGCCCATGTGCCTATTGTTTTTACACTGCTTGGGATATGCACTTCTTCAAGCGGACAATAGGCAAAGACCATTGTGTTGAGGGCTGTTATACCCTCGGGTATGTTCACTGTTTTCATATTGCAGAAACTGAAAGCGTATGAGTTTATATTCTGCACGCTGTCGGGTATGTTGACCTCGGCAAGCGCCTTGCACTCGTAAAACGAGCTCGTACCTATGGATGTGAGCGTTTCGGGCAGGACTGCCTTTTCAAGCGCAGTATCGCCGCGGAATGTATCGCCCTGAATGGTCTTTACGCCTGTCGGTACAACTATGCTTTTAAGCGAAGTGCAGTTTTCAAATGCTCCTCCGCCTATGCTCGACAGGGTCTTTGGCATATCCACACTTTCAAGTGCCGCACATTTTTCAAACGAACAGAAGCCTATGCTTGTTATGCTGTCGGGCAGGCTTATCTTTTTAAGCGCTGCACAGCCGTTGAAACAGTACATCGGTATGCTTGGCGTTCCGTCGGGGATGTTTACCGCCGTTAAAGCGGCACAGCCGAAAAAGGCATAGGTGCCGAGATCGGTCATGGTATCGGGGATATTTATGCTTTCAAGCGCTGCGCAGTTATAAAAGGCTCTTGAGCCTATCTGCGTTATTCCGCCCGAAACAGTGACCGTTTTGAGAGAGGAACACCCCTCGAATGCAGATGTTTCAATCTTTGTCACTTTTTTTGGTAAAGTTATGCTTTTGAGTGCGGTGCAGCCCTTGAATGCGGAAGCGCCTATGCGGCTCACGGTGTCCGCTATGCTTATGCTTTCAAGTGCGGTGCAGCCCGAAAACGCACTTTCCGATATTGAGTGTACACCGTCTTTTATCACAACGGTTTTGACTTTTTCGTTGTATTGCGCCCAGGGCAGGGTGCCGCCTGGCATAAAACCCTTGCCGCCTATGGTAAGCGTGTCGGTCTTTTCGTTGTAGCTCCAATCTTCTTCGAACGTTTTCTGTGCATCGTATGTTTTCGGGTCGAGCCAATAGAAAATAGGTGAGGTGGTGTCGGTCGTATACCAATGGAGCAGCCCGTCCGATGCAAGCACGGGCTCACACATGGACAGCGGTGCCTTTATCGCGGCATCTGAAATAATATTGCCGCTTTCGTCTGTCTTAACTATCTTTGTTGTATAAATGCCGCTGCGTATCTCCTCCCATACCGCCAAAAATTCATTATCGCCCGTTTTTAAAAGGAAAGGAGTGTTCAATGTCACACTGTCGCTTTGGGTGTAGCTTGTAAGCATTTTCACGCTTGGAGTGCCCATATCTTTCGGAGCAATGCCGAGAAAAATATTTCTGTAAGCATTGGCATTGAATGATGAAGCGTTCTGTACTACCGTATTGCCCGCTATAAGCGCATTGTTTGCGCCCAATTCAAAACCGCCTATCGAAACACCCGTTTCATTGTCGCCGGAAGTGCCTGCGATAGCAAGAATACTGCTTCTGCTTACGGATGAATATGTCGGTGTGCCTGCGGGATATTTGCTCATAACTATTGCGCGCGGATAGGCATCGCCGTGGTCAACGGTATACATATTGCTGCCGTCGGAGCGTATAAACTGGTTGAAACTGTGAGAAGTATATGGATAATAGGGGTTTGACGGCGACGCAAAGGATGCTATGTCAACTATTATCTGCATATTCGATTGGTGGTTGTAGCCGTCCGATGCCTTATACATAGTGTGGCAGGTATAAAGATACAGCTTGCCGTCCGCCTCTGTCATACGCGCGGAACCTGCCGTAAACGGGGCATAGGTGTTTGAACCGTAAACGGAACATTCCTTTTGCAGTTCCCAATTTTTCGAGTATCTTTGCAGCCTTATAACTTCTGCGCTGTTGTCTTCGGCTGTGTTATATGCGCCGAAAACAAGGTAGTTGTATTTTTCGCCGCTGTAGAAACATCCGAATATAGGCAGCGGCGGAGTTATCTCTTTGACTGCGGACTTGAATGTGCCGTCATAGCCGTATTTCTCGATAATGACTTTTTCTCCGATATATTCCACTCGTTCGAGTGCGCCTGCGTTTTCGTACAGGTTGGAAGTTACCGTGTAACCGTATCTTGAACAGTTGTTCTTGTGTATATTTGTGCTTGTTTTGCCCTCTGCGGCAAAAACGGGCATACACATACAAAAGCAGGCTGCGATCAGAGCTATCGTCTTTTTCATATAAATACCTTCTTTCGCAAATATTCAATTTTGATTCGTGTTCTTATTTTATATCAATATTAACATCTTTCGGAATGATTTTCAAGGAGATA
>JAGAHK010000270.1 GCA_017627115.1 Bacillota bacterium
CGTTGTACAGTCTTATCATAGATTATCTCCTTTTTTTAAAAAGCCTTTACACATTCTTTTATAAGAGCGTTGAAACGGGGTGCGTTTTTGTCGGCTGTTTCCTGAACGTCCGAATGTGCAAGCGGTTTGTCGGTAACACCTGCGGCGGCATTTGTTATGCAGGATATGCCGCATACACGGAAACCGCAGTGAACGGCAGCCATTGCCTCGGTGGTCGTGCTCATGCCCACGGCATCGGCGCCGAGGGTGCGGCACATACGCACTTCCGCAGGGGTCTCAAAATTGGGCCCCGTAAGCTGGATATATACGCCTCTCTGCATTTTTATGCCAAGCTTGTCCGCACAGTCAAGAACTTTTTTGGAAAGTTCTTTGTCGTATACGTGCGACATATCGGGGAAACGCGTTCCCGCAGGGTAGTTTGCGCCTATAAGGGGAGAGGGCACAAGTGACGAGATATGATCCTCTATAAGCATCATATCGCCTGCGGCGAAACTTTTGTTCACGCCGCCCGAAGCGTTTGTCAGCAGCAGTATCTCACTGCCCATTGCACGCATAAGCCTTATGGGCAGAACGGTCTCCTGCATCGTATATCCCTCGTAATAATGCACACGTCCCTGCATCAGCACAAGGGGTACGCCGTCTATATTTCCGAATACAAAACGGCCTTTGTGTCCCTCTACGGTAGACATAGGGAAAAAGGGAATATCGTTATAGTTTACTACGGCTTCCGTTTCGATATTGTCGGCAAAGGCACCGAGACCGCTGCCCAAAACTACGGATATCCGCGGCACAAAATCCGTGCGTGTGCGTATAAATTCAAGCGCCGTTTTTATTTTTTCTTCTTCTGTAAGTTTTTCCATTTTAATACCTTCTTTCCGCTTTTTCCGAAATCATATAAAGAACAGCAGATTAATAAAGCCCATCAAAAAACCGAGCATGGCGCCTATATAGACTATCGCACGCAGTTCGCGGCGCATCAGCCCGAAAATGAGCGTTTCAAGCTCTTCCGCATCAAAGGCTTTTACCTTTTCTTCGACCATATGCTCTATATCTACTATTTCAAGCACCTTGTCTATGTTTTTTACGGCAAGGGTCTCGTAAATATCCACAAGCTTGTTTATAAGCTGCGGTATCTTGTCCTCATATCCGGCATAAATATCGCAAAGCCTCGTTTTAAGCAGGTCTTTTTCCGCAATGCCTATCTGTTCAAAAACTATCTGCGGCAGTTTTTCCTCAATAAGCTTGTTTACAAAGTTTATTGCCGCATCGCGCAGTATGCCGTGCAGTATCACCGTTTTTTCGCGCCTTAACAGGGTCTCGCCTATGTCGGCTTCCAATGCCTTTTTTACAATGCTGTCTGTAAGACTTTCTTGAAGTGAAAGTGCGTATCCGTCTATCTCCTCATCGTCAAAGAGTGTATTCAGCCTTTCGCGCACTGTACGCTCATCGTTTTTCCACTTTTCCATAAGTTTTTCAAACATAGCATGAACGGACGCAACAGACTCAGGGGAGCGTATCGTCGCTTCTATGGTCTCGCGGTTCATCAGCTGTGTACTGACTATCCTGCCGAGAGATACGGCTATCCTGTCTTTTTGCCGCGGTATCAGCCCGGGCGTGAACGGAAGACGGCGGCCGCCTATATAAACGGCGTTGCGCGGCCTGAAAAGCATCCTTATGGCAATATCGTTTGTTATATAGCCTATTATACCGCCCAATACGGGTGCGGCAATAAATTTTATAAACATAGCTGCTCCTTTGTATTTTATATCACAAAACCTATTATTCCCGCTGCAAGACCGATAAACCAGCCAAGCATCACATCAAAGGGGTAGTGTTCGCCCGTCATTATGCGCGACAGACCCGTCAGTGCGGCAGGAATAAGCAAAACAAGCGATATTTCGGGTGAAATGCAGTACCATGCAAGCGCAATAACGGCAGAGCTTGCCGCATGGTTGCTCGGGCATGAAAAACTTGCCTTGTGCTTTGTAAGACTTTCCACATTTTCTTCACGCACAAAAGGGCGCGGACGGCGCAGTATTTTGCGCAGCAATGTGTTGTAAACAAGCGTTGCAAAGGGTATGACCGCATATTTCAAAAGCAGTCTGTACCTGCCGAATAAAAGAATTATAAGTCCGCCCAGCGCATATACAAAGTAAAAAAACGGCTCCGCCGAGTATGAAAGCAGAGCAGCGGCTTTTTTTGTGCGCTCATTTTTGGTGCAGGCATTGTATATCAAAAAAAATATCTTTCTGTTCA
>JAGAHK010000004.1 GCA_017627115.1 Bacillota bacterium
GCAGTGTTACTAATTCGCTTGCTATTATCCACTCAATAAACCTTTTGCCATTTACATCGTTATCTTTAGCCAAAGTCTTGATTTGCGTTGCTGTCAATTCAAAAGTCTTTGCTGTACCATTATCAGAAAAATAATTTTCTGATAATAGTATCATTAAATCCTCAAATGTATCTTTTTCTTTATCTTCGCAAGTGTCAAAATTCATTATATTACGCTGTACATTTTCAGCAATATCCATTATATCAGCAGGATTTAAGTATATTCCATACTCGAATAAATTATTTAAACATTTTTTGAAGTTATTCGGCGAACATATAACCTCATCTTTTATAACCGTTCCATCCTTGACAGTTACATTAAATTCTATCTTGAATTGAAATTTATGAGTTATTGTGTCTAACACCCTATAAAATTTGAATACAGCTTCTTTATATTGGTCTCCATCTGGATATGTGCGTTTTATAGTCTTATTTTTATTATCATAACCCCATAAGTCAAAAGACATTTTCTTTTACCTCCAAACTAAAAAAACGGTGCTAAATAAAGTATAGCACCGTTAGTCTAAATTGTAAAGTATAACATTCTTTTTATCGCATTATTGCAACTTGAGAAATTGTGTGTAATCTTGTAATAATGTAATAAAGTTTCTAAAAAGCAGTTTTTTAGAAGGCTTTCGTAATTACAGATTATTTTCATGCTTGTAATATCAAAATAATTACTGTAGTTCTTGTTATATATTATTAAATTGCATGATTATTGGTAAATTTTTAGTAAAACTTGCGTTTTATAAAAACCATAAATTCAGAAACCTTTGTGTTTATGCGGTTTTTCGGCGATTTTACTGCTCGATCGGCTTCATCGTCGGGAAAAGCAGTACATCTCTGATGGTGCTTGCATCGGTGAAGAGCATAACAAGTCTGTCAATACCCATTCCCATACCGCCTGTTGGTGGCATACCGTATTCAAGCGCAAGCATAAAATCTTCATCTATCAATTCAGCTTCGTCATCGCCCTGTGCGCGGAGAGCTGCCTGATGTTCAAAGCGCTGTCTCTGGTCGATAGGGTCATTGAGTTCGCTATATGCGTTAGCAAATTCACGACCTACTATGAAAAGCTCAAAACGCTCTGTATAATCCGGCTTATCGGGTTTTCTTTTTGTAAGCGGAGATATCTCAACGGGATGGTCAATAATGAAAGTGGGCTGTACAAGCTTTTCTTCAACATATTCCTCAAAGAAGAGGTTGAGTATCTCGCCTTTGCCGTGGCGTTTTTCATAGTGGATCTCATGCTCGTCTGCAAGTGCGCGTGCCTGTTCAAGTGTTTCGATCTTGTCAAAATCAACATTTGCATATTTCTTGACTGCATCCACCATAGAAAGACGCTCGAAAGGCTTGCTGAAATCAAGTTCTATGCCCTGATAATTTATCACTCTTGTGCCTGCTACTTTATCGGCAACTTCCTTGATAATACCCTCTGTGATGTCCATCATGCCGTGGTAATCTGTATATGCCTGATAGAGTTCCATAAGAGTAAATTCGGGATTGTGCTTAATGTCCATACCCTCATTTCTGAAAACACGGCCTATTTCATAAACACGTTCAAGACCACCTACGATAAGTCTTTTAAGCGGAAGTTCAAGCGCAATGCGCATATACATATCAAGGTCAAGTGTATTATGGTGTGTGATAAAAGGTCTTGCAGCTGCACCGCCTGCGATAGTCTGGAGCATGGGTGTTTCAACTTCAAGAAAATCAAGGTTGTCAAGATAATTCCTGATAGTTTTGATTATTGCACTTCTTTTCAAGAAAGTTTCCTTGACTTCGGGGTTCATAAAAAGATCTACATAACGCTGACGATATCGCAGATCCTGGTCTTTAAGACCGTGGAACTTCTCGGGAAGCACCTGGAGACATTTGCTCAGAAGCTGTATTTCCGAAACCTTTATCGATATCTCTTCTTTCTGTGTTTTAAAAACCTCACCCTTCACCCAGATAATATCACCTATATCGTATTTTTTCTTAAAAAGGGTGTTGTAAATATCTTCTCCGAGGTTGTCGCGGGTCACATAAAGCTGGATAGAGCCGTCTCTGTCCTGTAAACCGCAGAAACTTGCCTTGCCCATAACACGCTTGCTCATCATACGTCCTGCAACAGTAACTACCCTACCCTCAAACTGCTCGAAATTTTCCTTTATTTCTTTGCTGTGGTTGCTGACATCAGCCTTTACTATTTTAAACGGATCCATATCCATCTGCTGAAGCTCGATAAGCTTATCGCGCTTTCCTTGCAGCAGTTCATTCAATTGCTTTACATTTTCTTCTGCCATTTTTCTGTCTCCTGCTTACATAATGTCCAAAATCTTAAATGTTATAACTCCATCAGGAGCGTTTACCTCAACTATATCGCCGATAACATGGCCGATAAGAGCGGTGCCGAGCGGTGATTCGTTTGATATTCTTCCTTGTTCGGGGTCGGCTTCGGCAGAACCTACAATAGAATAAGTAACATCCTCCTGGAATTCCTCATCAAAAAGCTTTACCGTGTTACCCAGACTCACATGACCGCTGTTGAGTTCGTCTTCGGCGATAACTTCAGCATTGCGTATCATATTGTCAAGTTCAACTATACGTGCTTCTATCTCTGCCTGTTCCTCTTTAGCTGCATCATACTCTGCGTTTTCGGAAAGGTCGCCCTGGCTGCGCGCTTCGTTGATCTTCTGTGCAACTTCCTTTCTTCTTACAACTTTAAGATGTTCAAGTTCTTCCTGTATTTTGGCATAACCTTCACTGGTCAAAACAATTTTTTTACTTTCAGCCACGATGTTGTTCTCCTTTAATTAAATTTGAAAATATGCTCATATAAATACCTTCCCATATAAAAAATATTATATATCAAACAGCGCAGATTGTCAATAGTTTATGATGCACATAAAAAGCGGAAAGAACAAACCTATAATAATAATTGTAACCTCTTGAAATTTGTGATATAATGTAATTGTATCAACAGATCTTAAGGAGGACAAAATGAAAACAGAAAAGAACGGAAACAACTGGAGTGCATACTATGACCCGGACATCAGACGGTATTTTGCCGAAATAATATACA
>JAGAHK010000271.1 GCA_017627115.1 Bacillota bacterium
AAAATTTTTTTATTTATACTTATCCCTCTCTTTCTTGTAAAAGCAAATAAGGGGACGGTTTTCTGTATGGCTCTATTTGAGCCTTTTTTGCCATTTCAAGCGTTAACGCATCTCTGTCCTCTGTTATTTTCAGCCTTTCGGCAGACCTATACGCAGGTCGTAGCAGATTATCCTTACTATCATTGCTGCCGCTTCCGATCGTTTTATATTATCGTTCGGGTGGAAGGTATAGTTTGCATCGCTGCCCACTGCCGCACCGAGATTGAACATATCGAGTATTTCCTCATAATACGGTGTTGTGTAGTCAACATCGGGTATGTCAGTCAAAGGCACTTCGTTTATATAGTCCCTGTGGGTGTCGCAGCGTGAAAATATATACGCTATTTCAGCCCTTGTTGCGGGCTTTGTCGGGTCAAGCTGTACCGTGGGCTCTATAATGCCGTTTTGCTTGCAGTATTCCATATATTTGTCATACCAATTTTCGCCGAAAGGCATAGTGTCAAGCACATTTGTGTTGTCAAAGTATTCGCGTGCGCAGGCTGCTATTTTTGCCGCCTCCGCAATGGTGATATTATCGTCGGGCTTGAAATATCCGTCACCCTTGCCGTTTAAAAGACCGAATTGGGTCGCAATGCTTATATAACTGTGATACCAGGCTTCGGGTGTAACATCAATAAACTCTATATCGGGTGCGCCGTTCGGACCTTCGTTATCCTCTGATATCTCGCTTGGGTCTCTGCCGTCTTCCGTATCAAAGGTATCGCCGCAGATACTGCATATATATCCGCCGTCCTTGCCGTCATATTCATAATCGTGAACTATCTCTATCGCAAAGTTGTTATCGCCTTTTGCGGCGGTCAGCCTGTCAAGAAGAGCCTGTTCCTTTCCCGATGAATAGCTGCTGTCACAGGGCACAACAAAGTTGATAAAGCCCGTGTTTTTGAATACGTCCTTGCCAAAAGCTATATTAAGATCGGGCAGAGTGAAACGTATAAGTGCGGGACAGTCGCGGAAAGCCATATCACCTATTTTTGTGAGTGTGGACGAGCATTGAAAATCCACAAGATTAGGACATTCCGCAAAGGCTTCCTGCTCAACGGCGGTTATGCCCTTTTCAAGAGCTATGGTCTCGGCGGTCAGACCCGCAAAAGCCTTGATGCCGACTTTGTCTATCTTTTGTCCGAGTTCCTCATTGGGCACAAGTATGTTGTTGTCTATGCCGACATAGGCGATGACTGTGCCGTTTTCCACAAAGTAATCCGTTGCTTTTGCCTCGCAGAATGCCGTTTGCGAAAACATAAGCATTGATGCCGTTAAAATAGCTGTAAAAGCAAATCTTTTCATTTTATTTTTCATTTTAGTTCCCCCTTTTGCTTCTCTTTTTTACTTTTATTGTATAATCCGAAAGGTGATTTGTCAATCGCTATATTTTTTTCTTTCTTTTCGCAAGGGGCTCTGCCCCCTGTACCCCTGCCCGCTTTTTTGGAAAAAGCGGGGAAAAATAATTCGCGGAAATACTTTGCTTACTTTCTTAGAAAGTAAGTGCGGGGTTTGGGGACACACAGTCCACAAGAAAAGCATAAACAAAATATTTACCGGGCAGTTCAGATCATATGTATATTTTCCCTGCGGTGTGCGTATAATTTACCATATACGATATATATAATATGATAAAGCAAAAGACACGGCGGAGGTATCAAAATGGAAGAACGCAGTTATATCGAACGCAGGAACAGCATACGCAGGGCGCGCAGAACACCGCTTAAAAAGCGGCAGAGTTATTTTATGCTGCGGCTTAATACTGCGCTTGCGCTTGGCATTATCGTGTTGTGTGCGAACATGATAGACCTTGATGTCACAAATGCGTTTTCGGATGCGATAAAGCATATCATAACGCAAAGCAGTGATATAGGCGCGGCAAAAGAGAGCGTTGCGGCGGCGGTAGACTCGCTGCTCAACGGCGGAGGTATATCGGTGTTTGCAAAGGAAAAACACGGTGTAGAGTTGAGTGACGAGCTTATCTCGCAGATGAACGAGCAGGCGGCGGCTTATGAAAATACGCAAAAAAAAACGGCGGAGCGATAGAGACTAATTCCGAGACCGAAACGGAAATGACCTCGGATGAGCTGATACCGCCGATAGAAGATGCCGTTGTAAGCGATGTTTTCGGGCAGAGGGTGAACCCCGTGACGGGCAGGGAGGAGTTTCACAAGGGCATTGACCTTGCCGTGCCCGTCGGAACGGCGGTAAGAGCCTGCGCGGGCGGAATAGTCGCCGACTGCGGCTATTCGGGCAGCTACGGCAATTTCGTGAAGATAAAAAACAGTGATTATACCTATTTATATGCGCATCTTAACGAGGTGAAAGTTCAAAAAAACGAAACGATAACGCAGGGGCAGACGGTGGCTTTTTCGGGCTCTACGGGGCAGTCTACGGGTCCGCACCTGCATTTTGAGCTGTACAAGGGGGATGAATTGACCGATCCTGAATTTGTGCTTGAAACGGAGTAAAGATGTTTATTTTTAAAAAAGTTAAAATTAAGTTCAAGCCGTCATTTTTTGTTTTGGCGGCTTTTTCGGTTTTATGCGGTGTTGAGGTGTATTTTGTCACGCTGCTGATACTTGTTGTGCTGCACGAGCTTTGCCATATTTTCACGGCAGGCATATGGGGGCTTGAAACACGGTCGGTAACGCTTTGCGCCATAGGCGCGGCGGCGGATATAAACGGGCTGGAGAGTCTGCATATCACAAAACGCATTGCAGTTGCACTTGCGGGGCCGCTTTTCAATCTTCTGCTGTGTCCGCTCTCGCCCTCGCCCATAAGGCAGATAAATCTTGCACTCGCACTTTTTAACCTGCTGCCGCTGTACCCTCTTGACGGCGGCAAAATACTGCATTATATTGTAAGCTGTTGTATGGGCGTGCTGCGCGGCAATATCCTTATCTCGAAACTCAACACCCTTATGAGTGCGGCGCTGCTTTTTTTCGGCGCCGTGCAGCTTGTGCTTTATCCGCCGAATATAAGCCTGCTTTGCATAGGTATGTATTTTTATAAGCTGAACAAGGCAAACCGCATTAACCTTACATACACTTTCTATAAATCCATAATAAACAAAAACGAAAACAAGATCATGCCCGTGAGATGTATGACCGCAGGTGCGAAAATGGAGATAAAAGCGATTGTTTATCGCCTCGGCTGGGATTATTACACGCTTGTTTATGTGCGTGACGGCGGCAGGCTGATACCCGTGAGTGAAGAAAAACTGCTTGGGCATATTCTGCAAAACGGTCTGCGCGGCTGTGTGGAAAATGTTTGTCAATGATATTCGTATTCCGCAGAAATAAATTCCCAAAAACAGGGCTGAAAAATAATGTATATTTATCATATTGCACAAAATTTTATATTTTGAAAAACTTTTCTTGACGTTTAGGGTGTTTTTCACTAT
>JAGAHK010000272.1 GCA_017627115.1 Bacillota bacterium
ACACTTCCTTTCCGAATAAAAAACAAATTACGGGACAAAATAATACTGCGTATCCGATATAAAAATTATAGCGGATACTTTCCTTATAGATTTTGAAAAAACACAAACGGAGGTGCCTCTTATGGCTATTAACGAATCTATCAAGTGTCGTGTTGACAGCTGCAAGCATTTTGAAAAAAATCACTGTTCACTTACCGATATAACTGTGGGCAACGATTGTCTCACAAATGCAAAGGATTGCTCCGATACGGAGTGCCGCAGTTTTGAAACACACTGATCATTGTCGGGCTTAATGCCAAAAAAGGCTGAAACACGGGATCTTTATCCCGATGTAACAGCCCTTTTTTTATTTATCCTCCAAAAGCATAGACAGTGATATTCTGTTTTTCTTTACATCAACGCCAAGCACTTTGACTTCGACTATATCACCCACACTCACAACATCGAGAGGGTGTTTGATATATTTGTTGGACATCTGCGATATATGCACAAGACCGTCCTGATGAACGCCTATATCGACAAATGCGCCGAAATCTATAACATTTCTTACCGTACCGCGCATTATCATACCCTCGCGCAGGTCTTCCATGCCCAGCACATCACTTCTTAAAATAGGTTTGGGCATTTCGTCACGAGGATCGCGGCCCGGCTTTTCAAGCTCCTTGATAATGTCTTTTAAAGTAGGCTCACCAACACCCATTTCGTCTGCAAGTGCTTTTATATTCTTTATTTTTTTCGATAAATTCAAGCCTTTTACAGTAAGGTCGGCTTTTGTGTATCCAAGCTTTTCAAGCAAGGTCTCCGCAACGGTATAGCTTTCGGGATGAACCCCTGTATTGTCAAGCGGTTCGCTTCCGTCTATGCGCAGGAAACCCGCACACTGTTCAAAAGCTTTCGGACCGAGTTTCGACACCTTTAAAAGCTGTTTTCTTTCGGTAAACGGACCGTTTTCTTCTCTGTATGCTATGATATTTTTTGCAATTGTATTGGAAACACCCGCAACATAGCCAAGAAGCGACGGAGAAGCCGTGTTAAGGTCTACACCGACACTGTTAACGCAGCCTTCAACAACACCGCCGAGTGCTTCACCAAGCTGTTTCTGGTTCATATCGTGCTGATACTGACCGACACCGATGCTCTTCGGGTCGATCTTTACAAGCTCGGCAAGCGGATCCTGCAAGCGTCTGCCTATGGATACGGCACTTCTTAAAGCAACGTCATATTCGGGGAATTCCTCCGCGCCGAGTTTTGATGCGGAGTATACTGAAGCGCCTGCCTCATTTACTATTATATAAAAGATAGGCTTCTTTAATGCCTTGATAAGATTTACCGCAAACTGTTCAGTCTCTCTCGAAGCCGTGCCGTTGCCTATAGCTATAACATCGACATTGTGCTTATTTATCATTGCGGTAAGTATTTTGTTGGCAGCATCTATTTTGTTATGCGGCGGAACGGGATAAATAACGCCCGTGTCGAGCACCTTTCCAAAACCGTCTATAACGGCAACTTTACATCCCGTTCTGAAACCGGGGTCAAGTGCAAGCACAACTTTATCCTTGATAGGCGGCTGCAAAAGAAGCTGACGCAGGTTTTCTCCAAAAACTTTTATTGCGCTCTCCTCCGCTTTTTCCGTAAGCTCATTTCTTATCTCACGCTCGATCGACGGTGCAATAAGGCGTTTGTAGCTGTCATCTATCGTCTCCGAAAGAACATTCCTTATTTCCTGTGATTTTGAGAAAACTATCTCCGAATCGAGTTTTTTATAGATGTCCTCAACGGGCGCAATAAGCTTGACGGTAAGTATGCCCTCTTTTTCACCGCGGTTTATGGCAAGAACACGATGACCTGCGATTTTTTTCACAGGCTCGGTAAAGTCATAATACATCTCATAAACCGACTGTTCTTCCTCTTTAGCCGCCTTTGTTTCGATCATACCCTTATCGAATGTAAGTTTTCTGATGATTTTTCTGAAATCCGCATTATCGGATATCATTTCCGCTATAATATCTTTTGCGCCGTCAACAGCCTGCTGTGCCGTTTCTATTTCCTTTTCGGGATCTATGTATTTTTCCGCTTCTTTTGTAAGATCGTCATTTGTAAGCTGAAGCCAGATGAAATTTGCAAGAGGTTCAAGACCTTTTTCCTTTGCAATGGTTGCGCGCGTGCGGCGTTTCGGGCGGAAAGGACGATAAATATCTTCTATTTCCGAAAGAGTTTTTGCGTTGTCAAGCGCAAGCGCTATCTCGTCTGTAAGACTGCCCTGCTCCTCGATAAGCTTTTTTGTTGTTTCGCATTTTTCGTTAAGGTTGCGCAGATAAATCAGCCTGTCATAAAGTTCACGCAAAAGCTGATCGTCGAGCGAACCCGTCATTTCTTTACGGTAACGTGCGATAAACGGTATGGTATTGCCCTCGTCTATAAGTTTTACCGTGTTTTCCACCTGTGTTTTCTTTAAATTAAACTCCTGCTGCAAAGCAAGTATCTCATCAAACATTTTTTACCTCCGCCCGACTATAGTCGGGTAAATCTCATTATCTTCAATTTTTATTATGCCGTAGCTTTCTTTTGAACCGCCGCGCGGAAGCGCAAGGCTGCCCGGATTCATCACTACGATATTTTTTATGACCTCTAAATACGGTTCATGCGTATGTCCGAAAAGACAGATATCGGCTCCCACCTCCATACCGCGGTAAACAAGCGAAGATGGATCGTATTTAACATCGTAATAGTGTCCGTGGGTGATATAAAACATCTTGCCGCCGAGTTCAAACACCTGTTCGGCAAGCGCGGAACCGTTATAATCACAATTGCCTGCTACATAGTAGACAGGCAATTTATAGTTTCGTTTTATAAAATCGGCATCTTCAACATTATCGCCAAGATGGATGACCGCATCTATATCATCCTTGATGTCTTTAAGCAGTGATACGATCTTGTTGAGTGTGCGGTGAGTATCGCTTATTACAAGAACACGCATAATTATCACCAATTTACTCTTTTAAGCCTTTCCGCTATAGCCCTCAGAGCCTTGCCGCGGTGACTTATTTTATTTTTTTCTTCCATAGTAAGCTGTGCTGTTGTTTTCTTGTACTTCGGTACATAGAAAATAGGGTCGTATCCGAAACCGTTTTCACCCGCAGGTTCCTGTGCAATAAGGCCCTCAACGGTCTCTCTGTCGATTATTGTGTATTTATCGGGCACTGCCGCAGCTATAGCGCAAACAAAACGCGCAGAACGCTGTGAACCTCTTGCGCTTTTCATTCTTTCAAGTATTGCTTTGTTTTTCTCGGTGTAAGGTGTATCCTCGCCCATAAAACGTGAAGAATGAACACCCGGTTCACCACCGAGAAAATCTATCTCAAGACCCGAATCATCCGCAAGCACGATCTCATTGGTGAGCTTCATTATTTCCTCCGCCTTTTTAATGGCATTATCCTCAAAGGTCTCGCCGTCCTCGACAATATCAATATCAATGCCTGCTTCTTTCATTGAAATGACCTCATATTCGCTACCGAGTATCTCCCTTATTTCTTTAAGCTTATTCTCGTTTTTGGTTGCGAAAATTATTTTCATACCCCCAACACCTGCCTTTGTATTTTGTTAAGTTCTTCATTTCCTGCTTTTGCCAGTGCAAGCAATTCATTAAGAGCATCCATGCCAAATGTGTTGTTTTCGCCCGTGCCCTGCAATTCAATAAACTCGCCTTTGTCGGTCATAACAACATTCATATCGACCTCGGCCGAAGAATCCTCAACATAGCAAAGATCAAGACACGGTTTGCCGTCAACAATGCCGACACTTATTGCCGACACAAAATTCACTATCGGACTTTTTTCAAGCACGCCGTCTTCCACAAGCTTTTCGCACGCAAGATAAAGTGCAACAAAGCCGCCTGTTATGGATGCAGTGCGCGTACCGCCGTCTGCCTGAATAACATCGCAGTCAACGGTGATAGTTCTTTCGCCGAGAAGCTTAAAATCCACAGCCATTCTCAACGATCTGCCGATAAGGCGCTGTATCTCAACACTTCTTGCATTTTGCTTTCCCTTTGATATATCACGTTTGTTTCGTGTATTGGTAGCCCTGGGCAGCATAGAATATTCGGCAGTGACCCAGCCCTCACCGCTCATTTTTTTAAACGGCGGCACGCTTTCCTCGACCGAAGCATTGCAAATAACCTTTGTATTGCCCATTTCTATCAAAACCGAACCTTCGGGATGTATTATGTAATTCTTTATCATATTAACAGGCCTTAACTGCGCCTGTTTCCTGCCGTCTTTACGCATAACATTCCCTCCATTTCAATACTTGGTTTAATTATAACACAAAACTCTTTTAAATAAAAGCCTTTTTTTACTAATTATTAAAAAATTTTAACATATATTATATACAAAATATAATGCGAAATACCGTATCGAGTATATGAACAAAAAAAATGCGTTTTTTTATGCTTTTATCTATCTTTCCGCCCTTATCGGCGCAGGTTTTGCAACAGGCAAGGAACTGTATTTTTATTTTTTCCGCTACGGAAAAGTATCTGGAATAACGGGGGTTTTTGCTGCCGCCGTTTTGTTTGCGGCAAGCGCCTATAAAACGCTTATCACAGTTTCCCGTAATTCGCTTTCCGACTGCCGTGAAGTTTTTGTGTATCTTTTCGGCAATACTCCCGGCAGACTTTTTCATACTGTTGCAAACTGTTTTTTTATTGTACTTTTCGCAGCTATGGCAGCTTCTTTCGGAGAAATTGCAAACGACCTTTGGAATATTCCCAAAAATGCGGCAGGGTTTGTTTTTTGTGTATTCTGCCTGCTCGCATCTGCCAAAAACAGCAGGCTCACGGAGATAACAAGCATCATACTTTGTCCCTGCATCCTGCTTGGCTGTCCCGTTTTGGCATTGTCGGCAAATACAAGTTTTGATATTGCTATGCCCGACCCTGCCGTCATTGGTTCCGCTGTTATCTATACATCATATAATCTGCTGACTTCCACCGCAGTTTTATGCGGATGCAAAAAAGCGGATAAAAAAACCGCTTTGCTTACCGCTGTTATTATCTTTGCTGCCTTTTTTATTTCGGGCAGTCTTTTCGGTATGCTTTCGGACAGTTCCTCTCAGCTGCCCGTATTTGAAAACATAAAAAACAGCCCAACAAAATGTGTTATATATACTTTTATTCTCCTTTGCGCAATAATAACAACAGCTTTATGCAATTTGCGTGCCCTGCCCCAAAAAATGCCAAAAACCGCAGCAGTGATAACAGGTTATCTTATCTCACTGTGCGGTTTCGGTAAAATAGTTGAAAACTTATATTTTATTTTCGGTATGATCAGCTGTGCCGTGCTTACGGCATTAATGCTTTAAAACTTGAAAGTATCCTTTATACCCGACCATTTTTGGTCTTTATCGCTTAAATTCAAAGGTGTGCCGTCAAGGAGAGTATAACCCGAAGCATTTGCCGTGCCGTCGTATTCTCCTTTAACGCCCAAAGCTGCCCAGTCAATGCCTATTTCGGGATCGTTCCACGCAAGACCGCCCTCGTCACCCGGATGGTAAAAATCGGTGCATTTATAGCAGAACTCCGCCATATCGCTCAATACAAGGAAACCGTGTGCAAAGCCCTCGGGGATATAGAATTGTTTTTTGTTTTCTTCCGTCAGTTCAACGCCAAACCACTTTCCGTAGGTTTTGCTGCCGCTTCTCAAATCAACGGCTACATCAAAAACATTGCCCTTGATCACACGGACAAGTTTGCCCTGCGGAAACTGTTTCTGAAAATGCAGACCGCGCAGAACACCTTTTGAGGAGCATGATTGATTATCCTGCACAAAAACCATATCAAGACCGTTTTCGTGCATATCGTTTTGATTGTAAGTCTCCATAAAATAGCCGCGTGCATCGCCGTGCACGGCAGGCTCTATTATACAAAGACCCTCTATGCCGCCCGCATTTTTCTCAACTTTTATCTGTCCCATTATTCTATCTCCTTTAAATATCTTTTAAGCGCATCTTTCCACGAAGGCAGGGGGTCAAAACCGTTTTCTTTGAGCTTTGACTTATCAAGACGCGAATTAAACGGTCTTGCAGCCTTTGAAAGACCGTATTCTTCCGTAGTTACGGGAATGACCGTGGAAGGTATGCCTGCCTGTGCGAATATTTCTTTTGTAAAATCACACCAGCTGATGTATCCACCCTCGTTTGTTGCGTGATAATAACCGTATTTTTCCGTTTCGATCATATCGACAAGCAGTCTTGAAAGATCGTAGGTATAGGTCGGCGTACCGATCTGGTCGTTGACAACGCGCACTACATCATGATTTTTGCCTACATTTATCATTGTTTTGATAAAGTTTTTGCCGTTCACGCCAAACACCCATGCGATACGCACAATAAAATACTTATTAAGTGTTTTTGAAACGGCGAGTTCACCCTCAAGCTTTGACTTGCCGTAAATATTAAGCGGTGCATAGTCCTTGCAGTCGGGCTTCCATGGTTCTGTACCCTGACCGTCAAAAACATAATCGGTGCTTATATATACCATTTTGCCGTCAATTTTTTTGACAGCCTCCGCAATATTTTCCGTTCCCTTTGCGTTGATGGCAAAAACTTTCTCCTGCTTGTCCTCGTCTTCTGCGAGATCAACTGCCGTCCATGCCGCACAGTGTACCACTGCATCGGGTCTGATATCGCAGATGAGTTTTTCAACACAATCTTTATCGGTAATATCCATCTGCACATAAGGCATTCCAACAACGGGGCTGCCGTCTTCGGCACCGCTGTATTTTTCGTGGATATCGCTGCCTATGCCTTCATATCCTCTTTTATGCAGCTCGTTCATAACATCGTGGCCAAGCTGACCTGCCACACCCGTTACCAAAACTTTCATTTTATCACCTCATCGGTTTGAATACATTTTTTCATAGTAATTGCGGTATTCCCCGCTGATTATCTCTTCCCACCAATCGCGGTTGTCAAGATACCATTGGATAGTCTTTTTGATACCGTCCGCAAACTTTGTTTCGGGCAGCCAGCCAAGCTCGTTATGTATTTTTGTGGGGTCGATGGCATAGCGCATATCATGACCCTTTCTGTCCTTAACATAGGTTATAAGGCTTTCGGGCTTGCCGAGTTCCTTACAGATCATCTTAACTATATCTATATTTCTCATCTCGTTATGACCGCCGATATTATAGACTTCACCTACTCTGCCCTTATGGATGATAAGGTCGATAGCCTTGCAGTGATCCTCAACATAGAGCCAATCACGTACATTTATGCCCTCGCCGTAAACGGGAAGCGACTTATCATTAAGCGCATTGGCTATCATAAGCGGAATAAGCTTTTCGGGGAAGTGATACGGGCCGTAGTTGTTTGAACAGCGGCTTATAGTCACAGGCAGACCGTATGTTCTGTGATATGCAAGCACAAGCAGGTCTGCTCCTGCCTTTGATGAACTGTAGGGCGAGCTTGTGTGTATAGGTGTTTCCTCGGTAAAGAACAGATCGGGGCGGTCAAGCGGAAGATCGCCGTAAACCTCGTCCGTAGATACCTGATGATAACGCTGTATGCCGAATTTACGGCAGGCATCCATAAGCACAGCAGTACCTTTTATATTTGTTTCAAGGAAAATGCCGGGATCTTCTATTGAACGGTCGACATGGCTTTCTGCCGCAAAGTTTACCAGAATGTCGGGCTTTTCTTCTTCAAAAAGCTTATACACCGCTTCCCTATCGCATATATCAGCCTTTACAAAGCGAAAATTAGGCTTATCCATAACATTTTTAAGTGTTGAAAGATTACCCGCATATGTAAGTTTGTCAAGACAGATAATCCTGTAATCGGGATATTTGTCAAGCATATGAAAAACAAAATTTGAGCCGATAAAGCCGGCACCGCCTGTTACGATAATAGTCATAGTTATTCTTACCTTTCGTGTTTATTATTTATTATTGAACTCAGTGGAGTTTATCTATATATTTTCCGTCAAGCACGTCCTTGAGATATTGACCGTACTGATTTTTCTTAAGTACCTCGTAGACTTCAAGCACCTGCTGCCTGCTTATCCAGCCGTTAAGATAGGCTATTTCTTCAAGGCAGGCTATTTTTCTGTGCTGATGCGTTTCAATGGTCTTTACAAAATTCGTTGCATCCACAAGGCTTTCGTGTGTCCCCGTATCGAGCCATGTAAAGCCCTGACCCAGAAGTTCAACATTGAGTTCGCCGTTTTCGAGATAGATACGGTTAAGATCGGTTATCTCCAATTCACCTCTTGCGGACGGCTTAAGATTTTTTGCATATTCTATAACGCGGTTATCGTAAAAATACAGCCCCGTCACACAATAGTTGCTCTTTGGTTTTTGCGGTTTTTCCTCAATAGAGACCGCCTTGCCGTTTTCGTCAAATTCGACTATGCCAAAACGTTCGGGGTCGTCAACATAGTAGCCGAACACAGTTGCTCCCTTGCCGTTTTCTGCATTTTCAACAGCGTTCTTCAGCCTTTTTTCAAGACCCTGACCCGAAAAGATATTGTCGCCCAGAACCATCGCCACAGTATCATTGCCGATAAAATCTGCGCCTATGATAAATGCCTGTGCAATTCCGTCGGGAGAAGGCTGAACGGCATAACTAAGATTTACGCCGAATTGACTGCCATCGCCTAAAAGATCGGTAAAGCGCGGAGTATCCTGCGGTGTTGATATGATGAGTATATCTCTGATACCTGCGCTCATAAGCACCGACATCGGATAATATATCATCGGTTTATCATATATAGGAAGAAGCTGTTTCGATGTAACTTTTGTAAGCGGATAAAGCCTTGTGCCCGAGCCGCCTGCAAGAATAATGCCTTTCATAACACACACCTCACTTTGGTTATAGACCTGTTTTTATTATTTTAACATATTTTGCCGCAAATGTAAAGTTTTAATATTCCGCATAATATTTATTTATTCCCAACTTGTCAACAAATTTTATATGTGATATAATAATTCAAGACAAAATCACCGTACTAAAACCGATAATTCAAGGAGAAATATATGGATACCAGAAACAGCACCCTGCTAAAACTGCGCGAAATGCTGACCGATATAGAAACGGCAGTCATTTCTTCACCCGCAAAAAAAAGCAGCGAGATACGCAGGATAAAAGTTGAAAAGCTCATTCTTAAGGGCAAGACTGCCTATCGTTTCAGCCGCTTTACAAAAACACAGGTAATGCACGAAAATATCGAAGATAAAATGCCTGTCGAAAAAATACTCGATACGATGTCGGAGGAAAACTTCAAACAGTGCGATATAAGCGGCAATTATACTCTTACACTGCTTATGAACAAAGATAAACTGTTTAAAATAACGGGTGTCAAGGAAAATGTGAATTACAGTCTGAACACCGACAAGGGTCATAACCGAAAAAAGAACTACATCCTCAAAGACAAGGCCGTCCCGTGGATGATCAAGCTTGGACTTATGGATGAAAACGGTGTTGTGATAAGCAGTATGCAGAAAAAATACCGTCAGATAAACCGTTTTTTGGAAATGCTTGCCGATGTTGAGGAACATCTGCCCGAAAACTGCACAATAATAGATATGGGCTGCGGCAAAAGCTATCTGACATTTGCAATGTATCACTATTTTAACGAGCTGAAGCACAAAAACGTCACAATAACAGGTTTTGACCTGAAAAAAGACGTTGTTGAACACTGCAACAAGCTTGCGGAAGAATTCGGCTTTGAAAAGTTAAAATTTTACAACCGTGATATCGCGGAGATCAACGATCCCGAAAACAAAATAGGTATGATAATAACACTGCACGCCTGCGATACGGCAACAGATATAGCAATGTTTCACGGCATACGCTGGGGCTGCAAAGTCATAATGAGTGTTCCCTGCTGTCAACACGAGATCTTTCCGCAGCTGAATAAAAATTCTTTGTCACCAATAACCGACCACGGTATCCTGCGTGAGCGTTTTGCGGCGCTTGCCACAGACGGCATAAGGGCAAAGATACTTGAAATAATGGGTTATAAGACAAGCGTTATGGAGTTTATTGATATGGAACATACTCCAAAAAATATAATGATACGCGCCGTAAAGAATAAAAACGGCACAGACAAAGCAAAAAAAGCCGAGCTTGACAGTTTTATCGAAAGCTTCGGCATTGAACAGACTTTATATAAAATGTGTTTTAAAAACAATTAAAACAGGGGGCGATGCTGTAACTCGGCATCGCCCCCTCTTGCTGTCGATAAAGTCGACAGCCTTGACAGAAAACTAATGTTTTCTGTCAAATTGCATTCGGGCTACGCGCATCAAAGATACACTTGCCCGAATATCTGTAGCAAAAGCAAGTTTTGCTCCTCGGCTAAAACGCGGTTTCAGCCTGCGGATTATA
>JAGAHK010000273.1 GCA_017627115.1 Bacillota bacterium
AAAAAACATGGTCATGGTTATTTCATCAAATTTCAGATCTGCACTTGTCTGTGCTTCCTTAAGGTATTCATCAGTATATGCCATGGCATCGCAGGGTTCGTCGGAAACTATGCCCATTGTTATTTTGCCATACTTGAGCGTTGCCACGAAAACATATACCGATTCTTCATGCTTATAATAAAACGAATCCGATATCTGAGAAAACATACCGCTTTCGCCGGTGCCGCTATACCCGCGTTCCACATTTGTGATGCCATCTTTCACCGTTCCCTCTGCCTTATAAAATAACATAGAGCATTCCCCTTTCTTTTTATTCCTTTGCTTTATAAACATATTTTATCACAATGTATGGCAAAATATTTTGCCATCGTCATGTCCGTTATTCCGGACACCAGATCACCTCCGCAAACAAACTGCCCCAAGGTGCATTTGGTATGCTGTCCTTTTCTTTAAGGCACTTGGGGGAATTTCATAAACGGTTTTGGGCAGCACGATCAATTCAAAGCTGTCAATTTTGTTGTAAGCCGAAAAATCAAAGTTTTTAAACATATATATTGCTCCTTTCCAAATAAAAACACCCCATATCGCTATGAGGTGTCATTTACGTTCTTCCCCATAGTTCAAGCATTAGCACCTTGCAAAGGCAGGTTGCTGTGTGGTCATTGAGCTTGTCTCTCGCACACTCTTTATGGTAAATATCATTTATTCAAAAACACATTCTTCAATATTGCAGTTATATGCAATATACTTAACATCATTCTCGTTTTTTGCCTTGCTGCGTATAACAAGACGCTTGATATTGCATTTACCGAAAACTGTATCCCTCGCCTCGAGCATTGCCGCGGGTATCTCGACATATTCTATGTTATTGCCCTCAAACAGCTTTGAACCGCCGTTTATTTTAACTCCGCCGGGTATTATTACCCTGTCCCAATTAAGATTTGTACAAAAGGCGTAATTGTCTATCGTTTTTACGCTGTCGGGTACGGTAAAGCTTTTTCCGCCTATTGTTGATGCACAAACAAGCCTGCTTTTATCCTTGCTGTAAATTGCACCGTTTTCGGAAACAAAGTGCTTATTGTTCGGATCGACCTCAAGGCGTTCAAGCTTGCTTTCAAATTCCCGATCGCTGTTTTTATATTTGGAATACGAGAACAAACGGAAACAAGCGCCGGACATTTCTTCAACGCTTTCGGGTATACAAATATTCCACGGTATAATATTGCAGCCAGTCAAGCGATGATTTGCCCCTTATTGTATCGGCGGCTACCTCAATAAGCACTTTTCGCGGATCTGTGTCAGGCAATTCAACCCTTTGCATATACATTGGATTTTCATGACAATGTGAAAAAATGCCGTTATCACATAGCACGCTTTCGGTCAAAGCAACATCAGAAAAATCCCAGCCTGCCTTGTCTTGTGTCCTTTCAATACGCTCTCTGTACTCCATCCAAACCTCTTGTGATGTATTCACAATATGTATTTTTTTTGCCTTATGGTATGGTGACATATATTCCACAATATCCCCAAGCTCAAACGGGTTTGGCATTTCGACATATTTATATGTGAAGTTACTGCTGTCTTCGTGGTATTGCTCATTTTCGGGGATTTCATATTCATCAAGATCCATCATTTTGCCTGTCTCATTATAATAAGCTACGGCAATGGGATTTTCGGCATATATATCGTTAAAATCACTTACATTATCAAATAGCGGGTTTTTCTCTATCCTGAAGAGGGACTTGTTTTCTGCGGTATTATTTATATGCATGGCATATCTTACCGCGTCCTCAAGCCGTAAAAAGCAGCCCTCGTGAATATCCTCATATTCATCATAAAAGCCCGTCTTTTTATTATAGTCCTCTACTGTAAATATCACTTTATAAACATAATTTTTTTGGGAATTATCCGCAAAAACTCTCTTTGCTTTTTCTGCGTATGTAAGATACTGCGACAACTGCGGCTTTAACTCGTCATCAGTTATTTCGTCTTTAAGTTCTTGCAGCATATCGGTTTTTTCCTCTGACGGCAGCAAGGAATGATAAATTATCACCGCTTTTTGCATATCGGTAAAGATATAGTTGTTTTGCCGCACATACTCCCTCATATCTCTTGAAGGTATAGCCTTTAAAATATCCAATTTTCTCACACCCCTTTTTGTCTTTTCCTCCCTTATTATCTTATTGCTGTTGGTTTACACGCCAATAAAATCCACCCTTGTATTTGTCAAACCAAAATATTCAAGGCAATCACTTATAAACAAATTATCCTCCAACAGCCTTTCGCTGCAATGTACCTCAAAACACATAGTTCTGCAATCAAAAACCACGCTTCCGCTTTCAACACTTTCATAAGACAAATTTTTATATCTTTTCCTTTCCTCGTCAGAAATATTTTCAAGCAGGTTGTTCCATAAGGCAAGCCTGTCTTTAGTACCATCTGGCTGCATATAATTTCCCACCGTTACAGCCTCGTTCAAAGCTTTGCAGAAAGCCAGAAACCTGCGGTCATCCGTATACCACCAAATCGCAACCTTGCCCTTATCATTGCCACCATAATCAACAGGAGCGTAATGAAACCTTTTCATAATTGATCATCCTTTCAAGGTCTTATCATAATGCCATATTTAAAACATTTGCCGTGCGGCCTGTTAAAACGGCAGCTCATCATCCATAATGTCGGTATATTTCATATTATCCAAGTCATAATCAAGCGTGACTGCAAATTTACATTCGTCATAATGCAGATCGAAAGGGCAATTCAAGCCATTTATCCCGTTGCTGACGATTATCTCCGCAGTTTTGTCCTCGATGCAGTTATAATAGGACTTTCTGTATAAAAACCATACATTGCACAGCACATAATCCATATTAAGCACACGGCTCAAATCTGTTATGCACGGTCTTTCATCATCCCTGTTCGGCAGGGAAACAAGCAGCAAAATAACGATACCCATTTTTCTTGCAAG
>JAGAHK010000274.1 GCA_017627115.1 Bacillota bacterium
GATAAAATTTGCTTTTGCCTTTATAATAGATTATATATGGGTAAATTTAATGTTTTGTTTTGAGGAAATGGAAAATGGAGAACGACAGGGAAAAAATCGTCATCCATCTTGCGGGAGACTCCCTTGTGCAGGGCTACAAGCAGGAGGAATTTATCGCAGGCTGGGGACAGTATCTTCAGTGGTTTTTTGACCCGGAACAAGTTGAAATAAAAAATTATGCCAAGGGCGGCAGAAGTTCCCGTTCGTTTATCAATGAGGGACGACTGGAGCAGATAAAGCGCGAGATAAAAAAAGGCGACTATCTTTTTATACATTTTTGTCATAATGATGATGACACAAAAAAGAAAGATACGCTGCATAACCGCCTTACACCGCTTGGAAATCCCGATGAAACGGGGCGTTTTCCCGTTGTTAAGGGGGAGCCTGTACCTACGGATCTTATGCCTGCAGAGTTTTTTAACGAGCTGACAAAAAAAAGCCGTTATCTCGAACGCTCCGTTATAGAAGCGGCATATAATGCGCTTTCGCAGTACGGCGATTACTACTATCCCTACTCCGAAAACGGCGTAATGGGTACATTCAAGTGGTTTTTATTACAGTATGTGCGTGTCGCAAGGGCGGCAAAGGCCATACCCGTGCTTATAACACCGCCTCCGCGCGCAGCTTTTAACCGTGACGACATACATATAAAAGACGGCAGCGGACTGCACGGCGGCGACAATTTTGCTTATATACGCGCCATACGTCAGCTTGCAAAGGAAAGGGATGTGCTGATACTTGACACATTCAACGAGATGAGAAATGTGTTTGAGGCGCTCGGAAAGCGGGATGCGCATTATCTTACCGCAATAAAAAGCGGTGTTCTTTCGGGCGAGTGGCCGAAGGACTATGTAAGAAGCGCGGACAACCCTGCAAGCGTGCAGGAAGATACGCATCTTAACAAATTCGGTGCTTTTCTTATGTCGGCAAGGCTTTGCGAGGATATGCTGATATATATCACGCACAATATCGCAAGAAATGCAACAGAGAGCTTTGCGCCGCTCAAAGATGCGATAAAGCTTGTGCCCGACGAATTTGTCGAAGCGCCCGAACCGCTTAAACACAGAAAAGAGGTATTCAACAAGTACTTCCGCTATGATGTTATGAACATAAATGCAAATAACAGACCCGCAAACGATGATTCGGCAGACGGGCAGACAAATGATGAAGATACACAGGGGGATGAGTTATGAATCAGAGTGCAAAATACGCTTTGGGTGCGCTTGGGATTTTTATTGCGGGCGGCATATTTGCCACAGCGATAATTTCTACTTTCCGCGCGCAGGAAACAGAAGCGACATTAAAAGAAGATGTATACCGCTATGCGGGCGAGACCGAAGCGGCTTCGGAACAGACCACACAGCAGAGTGCGGAAACGGCTACACAGGCCGCAGCGGAGCAGGCTGTTGCTCAGTACACGGTAAATGCCTTTGTAAAGGGTATGCCGTGGTCGGAGGGCAGCCTTACATTGCAGGAGATAGAATTTGATATTTCAAACAATTCGGGTGCGGAAATAACCGACTGGACGGGCATGATACAGTTTGAC
>JAGAHK010000275.1 GCA_017627115.1 Bacillota bacterium
AAAAACGCAAGAAAAGCGTAACCCGAAAAGGTAGTGAAATATGTTCTCAATTCTTTTTTGAAGATCGCAGCCATTATTCCTCACCCTCCTTTTCATTATCTGCGGCGGCAATGACTTCAAGCGCCTTTGCAGCTGTTTCTGCATCGGGTTTATGCACCTGTTCTCCTTCACCGCTGATTATTTTAAGGAATATCTCTTCAAGTGTAGGTGATGCGGCTTTAAGCATATAAAGCGGCACATCCGCCTTTATGAATGCCTTTGATATATCCGCACGTATATCTCCCTCACCCGAGATATTTATTTCAAGGCAGTCGTCATGTGTAATAAAGCTGTATGACTTGACAGACGGAACAGACTTTAAAATGCTCTCCGCCTTTGCCTTGTCACAGCCCACTCTGACAAGCTGCGGAATATCCCTGTTTTCACCCGTCAGATCCTCCGCAGGGGCATCGGCAACAAGTTTGCCCTTGTTTATTATGATTATCCTGTCACACACCGCACTTACTTCACCGAGGATATGTGAGCTTAAAATAACGGTATGATGCTTGCCGAGGCTTTTTATGACCTCACGCATCTCTATTATCTGCTTCGGGTCAAGACCGACTGTAGGTTCGTCAAGTATAAGCACTTTCGGAAAGCCCACAAGAGCCTGTGCAAGCCCGACACGCTGACGATAGCCTTTTGAGAGGTTTTTGACTATTCGGTTTGCATGGTCTGTTATTTTCACAGTTTCCATAATGCGCTTTATCATTTCCTCTCTGCGGTCTTTCGGTACGCCTTTTATATCACAGACGAAATCCAGATACTCCGTAACGCGCATATCGCCGTAAAGCGGCGGTACATCGGGCAGATAGCCAAGCTGTTTTTTAGCCTCTGTGGGGTTATCGAGTATATCAAAGCCGTTTATCGACACGCTGCCCTCCGTTGAGGATATGAAACCCGTCATCATATTCATGGTAGTGGTCTTGCCTGCGCCGTTGGGTCCAAGAAAGCCCACTATCTCACCATCGTTTACCGTAAAACTAATATGATCCACAGCAGCATGACTGCCGTATATCTTTGTCAGATCTTTTACTTCTATCACTTTCAGTCCTCCAGGTTCTCGGGATTAAGACATTTAAGCTCGTCAAGAACAAAAACGCCGTCCTTTCTTATTAATACATCGTCAAAATATATCTCTCCGCCGCCGTATTCGGGGGTCATTATAAGCACAAGATCCCAATGGATGGAGCTGCGGTTTCCGTTGTCTGCATCATCATAGGCATTGCCCGGTGTAAAATGTATGCTGCCGCGTATTTTTTCATCAAAAAGGATATTTTTCATCGCCTTTGTGATATACGGATTAACGCCGATAGCAAATTCGCCCACATAACGCGCGCCCTCGTCGGTATCGAATATCTGATTTACACGCTCGGTATCGTTCGCTGTCGCTTCGATTATTTTGCCGTCTTTAAAAGTAAGCTTGACATTTTCAAAGCCCACGCCCTGATATTCTGTTGGCGTATTATAGCTGATAACACCGTTAACGCTGTTTTTTACGGGTGCGGTATAGACCTCGCCGTCGGGGATATTCATTTTGCCGTCGCACTTTATTGCGGGAATATCTTTTATGCTGAATGTAAGGTCTGTGCCCTTTGCCACAAGGCGCACTTTATCCGTTTTGTTCATAAGTTCAACAAGTGCATCCATTGCCCTGCTCATCTTGCTGTAATCAAGATTGCACACTTTAAAATAGAAATCCTCAAATCCCTCAAGGCTCGTGCCTGCCGACTGTGCAAGGCTGTTTGTGGGGTATCGCAGAACGACCCATTTTTTCTTTAAACGTATGTCATAAT
>JAGAHK010000276.1 GCA_017627115.1 Bacillota bacterium
AAAAAGTCAATAAAAAAAATAACATTTTCACAATGCCAATAAGAATTCTAATCAAATAAGACGTCATTTTTTTGCAATTTAAAAGAGGGTGTCGCAGTCAATGATACTCATAACCAACGGAATTACAAGGAGGGTGCAGCATTTATGCCACACCCTCCCGCAAAAATGTTTTTAGACTTTTCAGTCCTTTTTCAATCATTTTTCAATCACTTATCCCCGATGGTATCACGGACATCTTTTTCGATCTCGGAATACAGTCTATCGGCATCGTTTTTTGTGTAATTCGGTTCTTCATGTTTATCCGAAAAAACAACTTTTATGCTCGCAAGGCGTCCTGCCATTCTTCTGTCATGGCGAAGATCGTGTCCGGTCAGAAAGATATAGTCACACAGCGTATCACCTGCAAACCAAAACAGGATATAAAACAGTTCTCGCGGTTCGTCTGCAATAGAGTGAGTAAAATACAATAATATTCCCGAAAGTATCAGACCGACTATCATAAAAACAAATACCTTTGTATGTCGTTTTTCTTCCTTTTCAACTGCACCCAATTCATAAGCAAATGTATCGCATATGGTATCGTTGATGGTCTTTTTCTCCTTTTCCGACAAACAGCCCCCTATCACATCCAGCACGATAGGATACTCGGGCGGAGCAAACCCCACAGCCGTTTTAACATAATCGGCGAACTCCATATTCAGAGTTTCATAACCATTAACGCTGTATTGGCTTATTATATCGTCATATCCTGAAATACCGCAGGGAAGTGTCACAATACCGTTTTTTGCATAGTCCCGCTTTATACGATCATCCAGATCTACTTTTCTTGATTCAAACAATTTGACAATATTACGATTTTTCATATTGTTTTCTCCTGTTTATTCTATTAAATTTGTCACAAGCAATAATATTTGGTCAAAAAATAAGTTCTCTCCCAATCTACTATCTTTCTCTCGGCTTCCTTTTCGGGATGGATATTGAATTCATCAAAGACCATCACCATCTTGTTTTCTATGTCGTAGAGCGGCCATTTCTTTGCTTTGCCGTCGGGTGACTGTTCCGCAGTAAGAGACGGATCGCCTGTTTTCGCAAACTGTACCCACATCTTACGCAGTGTTTTGGAGAAGGTCTCGTCAAAGGTTCTTCCCGTATCTTCGGACATTTCGGGATGATTGAACACCGATGCAAGCTCTATCGCATGACCGCATTTCATAATAGGATCGGGGGACTCGGGTGTGAAATAATAGGTATACACTTTACCGCCTGCCTTTGTCTGTTCCTCCGACAATCTGATGGTAGGTACATTGAACCAGCTTTGACTAAACAGACGACTGTCGGGTTCATAGCTGTCGCCCTGCACATCATTTTTGAAACTATCGACCAGTGCTTTTTCTTCATCCGTCAGTTGGGTAAATTTTCCCTTTTTGCGATTGGTTACCCATTCATCCCAGCCTTCAAGACCGAAACTGTATACAAAAAAGTCCATCTCATCCTTGTTGCAGCCAATAAGAAAATCTATATCCTTTACTGCGCCGTTTGCACAAGCCTCAAATGTATCCAACGGCAGGTTTCTTCCGTCTCTTTCGGGGAATTGGTACAAAAACAGCAGCGAGGAAGCCGCCTCGAGAAGTTTTTCGGCATCGATCTTCAAGAGATCCGCAACAGTCTTGCAGCCGAGGTGTTTCATCAGTTTTTCAGTATTCACAATGCCTTCATCCGCAGATTTCGTCAGATTGATCGAGCCGCTCTCGGCAATTACACGCTTAAAATAATCATGTGAGCCTTTTATAAGTGTAAGCAGAGTACAGCTTGCAGCTCCTGCCGATTCACCGAAGATCGTCACATTGTCGGGATCGCCGCCAAAACCTGCGATATTCTCGTGTACCCACTTCAGCGCCATTTTCTGATCCAGAAGTCCTATGTTCTGTGAATCCATATAATCCTTGCCGTCGGGCAGATGGGACAAGTGCAGGAAGCCGAAAACGCCAAGCCTGTATGCAATGGTAACAACAATAACATCGGGGTTTTCTTTCACGAAATTATGACAGTCGAACATCGGATCGACCGTACCTCCCGCTTCAAAAGCATCGCCGTGTATCCATACCATAACAGCCTTCTTTTTGTCGGATACCTCATCCGACTTCCATACATTCAGATAAAGACAGGCTTCATCCATATAATAAAGCGAACCTGTTTCCAATTGCCCGTTACCGTAGGCACTTTTCGCATTGTAATATGCCTCATATACGCCGTCATCCGCAACAGCATCCACGGGTGCTTTCCAGCGCAGTTCTCCGACAGGCTGCTTTCCGACAAATGGAATGCCCCTGTACATAATGATATTGTCTGTTTTTCTGCCGACAAAGGTACCGTTTATACATTTGACGGCAAGTGACTTGTCATAATTACCGTCCGTGATCTTTTTGTTCTCGCCGCCATACATCTCCCACAGCATCTTTTTAACATCATCCAATGTTTCGGGTTGTTTTACTGTTTCTTTCATATTTCTTCTCTCCTTTCATTATATTTTATAGTAAACGACAAAAGTCTTTGGACTTTGGGCGTTTACTTGCGCCGACTGCGAGCCGCAAAGCGGCTTTATTCCTTGTACGCAGTCGTGTGCATGCCCCGCAGGGTTATAGTAAAGGACATTTTTAAATGTCGTT
>JAGAHK010000277.1 GCA_017627115.1 Bacillota bacterium
GTAAACGACAAAAGTCTTTGGACTTTGGGCGTTTACTTGCGCCGACTGCGAGCCGCAAAGCGGCTTTATTCCTTGTACGCAGTCGTGTGCATGCCCCGCAGGGTTATAGTAAAGGACATTTTTAAATGTCCTTTACTATAATTATAACAGATAATTTTTGGTTTTACAATAATAAAATAAAGCCGTATTTTTGTGCATATAATCTCTTTGGAGGGATAAAAATGCGATATATAATATTTCTGCTTTGTCTTATGCTTGCCTGCACGCCCGTTTGTGCAGACGAGCCCGATGTAAAAGCCGCGGGAGCGGTGCTTATCGAAAAGGACAGCGGCCGTGTGCTGTGGTCGCGCAATGCAGACACACCCATGGCGCCTGCAAGCACAACAAAAATAATGACTGCCGTGCTTGTGCTTGAAAATAACACTTTGGATAAGGTGATAACCGTAAATAAAGAGGCGGCGGCTGCACCGAAAGTGAAAATGGGGCTTGAAACGGGCGAAAAAATAACGGTGGACCAGCTGCTTTATGCCCTTTTGATGAAGTCGTCCAACGATGCGGCGGTCGCACTTGCCATAGGCACGGAGGGCAGTGTGGATGCGTTCTGTCGTAAAATGACCGAAAAAGCGGCACAGATAGGCTGCAAAGATACGCTTTTTCTGACTCCGAACGGCATAGATAAGGGCGATCATCACTCAACACCGCACGATATGGCGCTCATTGCCGCCTATGCCCTTGATAACCCCGATTTTGTGCGCATTTCAAACACAAAGAACATAAGTTTTTCAACAAACAAAAAAACATATTCCCTGACCAATACAAACCGCTTTTTAAGCGAGTATAAGGGCGCAATAGGCGTAAAAACGGGCTTTACGGGCAAGGCAGGACAGTGTTTTGCAGGTGCGGCAAAACGTGGGGACATGACATTGGTATCGGTGGTATTTGCAAGCGGCTGGGGCAGCACGGGCAAGGAACGCAAATGGACGGATACAAAGCAGCTTATGGACTATGGTTTTGATAATTACAGACTTATGCAGATAGTCAATAAGGGTGCGTTCGTAAAGGATATACCCGTGAAAAACGGCAAACAGACAAGCGTAAGGACAGTGATCTCAAAGGACTTCACAACGGCAGTGAAAAACGGCGAAAAATATGAAATAAAACCTGAACTCCCCAAATATCTTGAAGCGCCCGTAAAAAAAGGCGCACGCACGGGCACGGCAAATATAATGATAAACGGCGAAATAACGGCAAAAATACCGATAATAGCCGAGGAAAGCGTGAAAGGCTGCGGCTTTTTGGATAATTTAAGGAAAATAGCGGAAATGTGGGCTTCCTGCGCTTGAATTGGACATTTAAACCAAAAGAACTCTAAATTTGTATTTTTATCTTGAAATCTGTATTCACTTGTTGTATAATAAACTCTGTATATGGTTTATTGAATTGGAAGGAGATAATTCAAATGAAAAAACTTGCTATAGCATCATTATTGATAATGGCTTTGTTCACGGCGTGCGGCAAGAGCGAACCCGTTGAGGAAACGCCTGCACAGCAGAACGAAGCGGCGGCGGAAACATCTGCCGAAACACCTGCGGAAACTCCGACGGAAGCGCCTGCGGAAGCACCTGCGGAAACACCTGCCGAAGCGCCTGACGAAAGCACGGGCACAAAAAGCAACAATTCTTCACCCTATGATTTTTCCGAGGGCACACTCACAAAGGCAAAGTCCACAGCTGAGGAAATAGTCGTTGCGGATGATATAACCACTATCGCCTCTTTCGCTTTCAGGGACTGCACAGACCTTAAAAAAGTTGTTATCCCCGACAGCGTTACAAGTATAGGCGAATATGCGTTCAGCGGCTGCACCTCGCTTGAGACCGTACAGTTTGGCTCGGGTGTCACACAGCTTGGCAAAAATGCCTTTCACGGCTGCACGGCTATGCGTTCCGTGACCTTGCCCGCAAACCTTTCGCAGATACAGGACAACACTTTCACCGACTGCACGGCGCTTGTTGTTGCCGACCTGCCTGCCAACCTTACAACTATCGGAAATTATGTTTTCAAGGGCTGCACCTCACTGAAAAAAATGGTCATTCCCGCAAGCGTGACTTCTATCGGCAGTTCGTCATTTGACGGCTGTGAAGCACTTAAAAGCGTTGAGTGCGCAGCAGGCAGCACCGCCGATAATGCAGCACTCTATCCCGAAAACACGGTTATAGTCACAAAATAAGCTGTTAAGACGGAGAACTTCGGTTTTCCGTCTTTTTTTATGCTTCTCTTTTGTTTATTTTGTATAAAAATTTTCCCTCAAAAAAATAAAAAACCCCGAAATACTCAATAAATCACATAATAATGATACACAAAGAGGATTTTGCGCAAACCCTTTGTTTTTGTTGACATCACCCGTGATTTGGTATATAATACTATAAGGAAAATGTGTCTTTTTACATAAAA
>JAGAHK010000278.1 GCA_017627115.1 Bacillota bacterium
AAAACAATGACAAGCGGCGACCTTTTTAGGCGCCGCTTTTGTCTGCCTATAAAGCCAACAGACTTGACGGTAGATATTGGTCTTTCATCAATTTATAAATGTATAAAAAACCTCATTGCTTTGAGTTTCCCCATTTTTTATAACACAAATTAAAAATCAAGCAAATAATCTGAAACATAATATAGTATGTACTGCCCTTCTCTATCGCCGCTATACTCTTTTTAAAGGAATCCGGGGGATTTTGTTGAAATTGCCCAAATTCTCGGTTATACTAAATCTATAACAAAGGAGACGTGGTATTATGTTCAAAAACAAAGTTGCCGTAATAACAGGCGGTGCTCATGGCATAGGTAAGTGTATAGCGGAAGAATTCAAGAAAAACGGTGCCGAGGTATGTATCATTGACAAGGCAGAGGGTGAGCATTATGTCGGAAATATAGGCGAAAAGGCTGTTTTAGAGGAGTTTGCCGATTACGTTATAAAGAAATACGGCAGAGTCGATTATCTTATAAATAACGCTCTGCCGCTTATGAAAGGTATAGATGAATGTAGTTACGAGGAGTTCCAATATACTTTATCTGTTGGTGTGACTGCACCGTTTTATTTATCAAAACTGTTTATGCCATACTTTTCGCAGGGTGGCTCTATAATCAACATATCCTCGTCAAGAGACCGAATGAGTCAACCCCAAACAGAAAGCTACGCAGCCGCAAAAGGCGGTATTGCTGCACTAACACACGCACTTGCGGTAAGTCTTGCGGGCAAGGTCAGGGTAAATTCCATCTCACCGGGGTGGATAGACACAAATTATACCGTATATGCTGGATCTGATGCTGTACAGCAGCCCGCAGGACGCGTGGGTAATCCCCTTGACATTGCAAATATGGTCTTATACCTCTGCTCCGACAAGGCAGGTTTTATTACGGGTGAGAATATCTGTATTGACGGTGGAATGACCAAGCAAATGATATATCACGGGGATAACGGATGGATACTTGAATCATAAGTGTTCGACACACCATACAAACCCCTTTGCCGTCCTTATATCGGCATCTTTAAAATGATTGCCCTCATTCCATTCAAGAATAGTATCAATACCGTTATTTTGCTGTATTTCATACTGTTTTTTAATACACTCCCCCACCGATGCCATTATCTTGTTTTTGGTCTTTTCTTCTTTATCGCCAAGACTCAGATAGATGTGTTCGGCTTTGGGGGAGTTGTTTTGTGAATACTCTATCCACCTCGGGAACCATACAGACGGAAATGCCGCCGCACAGGCTTTGAATTTATCGCTGCTATATATCGCCCAGAGCGAGAATAACGCCGCAAGGGAATATCCGCCTGTAATTATCGGAATATCCTCGGCAAGAGCGTATTTTTTGATAATTTGCGGTATAAGAATATCCTCAACATATTCAAGTGTCTTGCCTGCACCGCAGCCGAACCCTTCTTTCCCGAAAGCGGGCGGTGCCTGCCACGGCGACAGTTCATTATTCCAATCATTTATCTTAAATGCAGCAAGGATAAAATTCATGCCTGCGTTTTCTTCAATATACGATACTTCACTGTCAAGCACTTCTATGTCGTGGTCGTCAACAGGCTGTATCAATAATACCTTTGCATTATCAACACTATATACGGTACAGACCCTATCCCCAATATTCAAATTTTCTTTTATCATATTATCACCTTCACAAATATGAGTTTATTTTGTGACATAATTACACTTTACCCCTCCATATTTTTTCAATCTAAAGCTGTCCCAAAATAAAACGCAAAATTTTTAGTACTTTTTTAGTACTTTTCCCACATCTGCCACACTATCAAATGGTAAAAAATGTAAATTCCCTAAAAAACAAAAAAACCGCAATCACGCTGAATAAGCGTGACTGCGGAATGAAAGTTCAATAGTTGTTTTACCGCAAAACCGCGGCAGCGCAAAAAACTGATGTACGCAAATTTTTAAACTTCAAAAAATTTGCTTTTAACCAATTTTTGCTTATTCAATAATAGAAACAACAGAACCCGAACCAACTGTTCTACCACCCTCACGGATAGCGAAACGAAGACCCTGCTCCATAGCGATGGGGCTGATAAGTTCGATAGTCATTTCTACGTTATCACCGGGCATGCACATCTCTGTACCTTCGGGTAATGAGATAACACCTGTAACGTCAGTTGTTCTGAAGTAGAACTGAGGACGATAGTTGTTGAAGAAAGGCTTATGACGGCCACCTTCATCAGCTGTTAAAACGTAAACCTGTGCAGTAAACTTTGTGTGAGGTGTGATTGTACCGGGCTTTGCAAGAACCTGACCTCTTTCGATCTCTGTTCTCTGAACACCACGAAGAAGTGCACCGATGTTATCACCGGGCTGTGCTTCGTCAAGTAACTTGTGGAACATTTCGATACCTGTTACAACAACGGAACGAGCCTCGTCAACAAGACCAACGATCTCAACGTTTTCGTTAACGTGAAGAACACCACGCTCAACTCTACCTGTAGCAACTGTACCACGACCTGTGATTGAGAATACGTCCTCAACAGGCATAAGGAAAGGCTTGTCTGTATCTCTTTCGGGGTTGGGGATATACTCATCAACTGTGTTCATAAGTTCCATGATCTTGTCGCCCCACTCACCTGTTGTATCCTGAAGAGCCTGGTAAGCAGAACCCTTAACGATAGGAGAATCTTCAAAACCGTATTCAGCAAGAAGATCGCTAACTTCCATCTCAACTAATTCAAGAAGTTCTTCGTCATCTACCATATCGCACTTGTTAAGGAAAACAACGATCTTGGGAACACCAACCTGACGAGAAAGAAGGATATGCTCTCTTGTCTGAGCCATAGGACCGTCAGTAGCAGCAACAACAAGGATAGCACCATCCATCTGTGCAGCACCTGTGATCATGTTCTTAACGTAGTCGGCATGACCGGGGCAGTCAACGTGTGCATAGTGACGCTTTTCTGTCTGATATTCAACGTGAGCTGTAGAAATAGTGATACCACGCTCTCTTTCCTCGGGAGCCTTATCGATGTTCTCGAAATCTACCTTTTCGTTACCTGAAACTCTGTCAGCAAGTACCTTTGTGATAGCAGCTGTAAGAGTAGTTTTACCATGGTCAACGTGACCGATAGTACCAATGTTAACATGAGGTTTTGTTCTCTCAAATTTTGCCTTAG
>JAGAHK010000279.1 GCA_017627115.1 Bacillota bacterium
AATATAAAGAGATATTTTTATAAATTATAAATGAGGTACAATATGAAAAAAGTTGCTTTTCTCACACTTGGCTGCAAGGTCAATATGTACGATACCGAGGCTATGCAGGAACTTTTTGCAAAGCGCGGCTACGAAATAGTTGATTTTGAGGACAAGGCGGATATATACATTGTAAACACCTGCACGGTAACCAATCTGGGTGATAAAAAATCGCGGCAGATGCTGCGGCGTGCGCACCGCACAAATCCCGATGCCATAGTTGCCGCCGCTGGCTGCTATGCGCAGGTCGCACCCGAAACAGTCGCAAAAACCGAGGGTGTGAATATCGTTATCGGCACAAAGGACAGGGCAAGCGTTGTCGATATAATAGAAAACTATGCGGATAAGACCAAAGTGCTCAATGCCGTGACCGATATAAAGACCGAGCGTACTTTTGAACCGCTTGAAATAAGCCGCCTTAAAGACAGGACACGCGCATATGTCAAAATACAGGAGGGCTGCAACCGTTATTGCAGCTACTGCATTATCCCGTATGCAAGGGGACCCGTCAGAAGCCGCCTGCCCGAACAGGTAATGGATGAGGTAAGGCGCCTTGCCGAAAATGGTTTCAAGGAAGTCGTACTCACGGGCATACATGTTGCAAGCTACGGTCTTGACCTTAAAAATACAGACCTTATTGATATTGTAAAGCAGGTAAACACCGTTGACGGCATAGAACGCATACGCTTCAGCTCAATGGAGCCGCTTGCCGTCAACGAGGAATTTGTGGATGCAATGAAGGCCATGCCCAAAGTTTGCGACCATTTTCCGCTCTCCCTGCAAAGCGGCTGCGACAAAACCCTTAAAAATATGAACCGCCGCTATACTGCGCAGGAATATTGCGAGGCAGTGGAAAGGCTGCGCGCGGCATATCCCGATGTGGCGATAACAACGGATATAATAGTGGGTTTCCCGGGCGAGACGGAGGAGGATTTTATACAGAGTATCGAATTTGCGAAAAAAGTCGGTCTGTCAAAAATACACGTATTCCCGTACTCACCCAAAACGGGCACGCCTGCTGCAAAAATGAAAGATCAGGTACCGCCCGATGTCAAAAACGACCGCGCCGCAAGGCTTATAAAAGTCAGCGATGAACTGAACAGAGCTTTTGCAGACAGGTTAAAGGGCAGGGTGATGCCCGTGCTTTTTGAGATAAAAAACAAAGACGGTTTTTGGGAGGGGCATACGACAAATTATATAAAGGTGCTTCTTAAAAGTGACGAAAATCTTAAAAACCGTTTTCTCGATATAAAAATCGGCGAATACTGCGGTGATGAGACGGTATACGGCGAAAAATGCGAAAATACAAAATAAAAGCTTTTCTTTTTATGAAAAGTGTGGTAAAATAAATACAAGTATTATTTTTTTTGAAAAACCGTTATAAAAAGGGGGAAATAAAAATGAGAAGGAAACTTTGGGTACTGCTTATACTTATCTTTACAATGCTTTGTCCCGTGAATGTAGGCGCGGATCTTGGCGATTTCAACGATTATGACAGTGACAGCGGCTGGGGCGACAGTGACTGGGGCGACAGCGACAGCGATTGGGATTGGGGCGATGATGATGACGATGATGATTACTACAGCGGCGGATATTCAGGCGGCGGCAGCGGCGGAGGATATCACGGCGGCGGCTCGGGCAGCGCGGCAGCTGTTATCTGGGGCGTTATTATCGTAATAATCATATTAAGTGTTGTAAGCTCACGCAACAACAAGAAAAACGGCAATGTAAATGCCGTACCCGCAAATGCAAATCCCGAAAACCATGACAATACAAACGAGATAGTTCAGGCTATTACAAAGATAGACCCGAATTTCAGCCAAACACGCTTTATGGGCTGGGCAAAAGAAGTATTTATCACTCTCCAGAATTCATGGTCGGCTCGTCAGTTTGATAAATGCCGCCCGTTCGAGAAAGAGGAACTTTTCCGTCAGCACCAGCAGCAGATACAAAGCTATGTCAATAACGGCAGGATAAATGTTATTGACCGCATCAATATCAATAATGCGCATTTCTTTGAATATAAGCGCGATAACCAGTATGAATACCTTACGGTATTTATGAAAACACGCATGATAGACTATATCAAGGATGAAAAGACGGGTCAGGTATTGAAGGGCGACCCCGAAAAGGAATGCTATCCTCGCTATCTGCTCACATTTATGCGTAAAAAGGGCGTATTGACCGACGAAGCAACAAGCAACAAGTCTACAACAAACTGCCCGAACTGCGGCGCACCTACACAGATAACAAGCTCGGGACAGTGTGAATACTGCGGCTCCGTTATCACAACAGGCGATTACGATTGGGTACTCTCCGATATACAGGGCGTTAAGCGTAATGTTGCTTACGGTGAAGGCGGTGTAGTCATAACCGAAACACCCGAACCTGCACCCGAACAGCCCGTTCAGGACGACAACAACAATATTCAGCAGTAAAAAGGTGATATAATGTATTGTAAATTCTGTGGCAGTAAAATAGATGATGATTCTGTTTTTTGCAGTATCTGCGGCGGCAAACAGATAAAGGACGCGCCTGTGAGCGAGCAGGCGCAGTCCGATATAACGCCTGAAAACGGAACTTCCGTAAACAAAGCTTCTGTAAACGAAACTTCTGTAAACAAAACGGAAGAGATCAAAGAATTATCGGAATTACAAGGATCAGAAGTAATAGCAATAAACAGAGAAACGGCGGAAGAAGCGGCGCAGCGTAAGGAAGAACGCGAATCGGTATCCTACCGCTTTAGTGAAAATGTTAATCAAACAGGCGCAGCTGTATATGAAAACAAGCCGCGCGATGAATACACGGACGAGTTTATTGATGTTTTTGCCTATTGGAGCGAAATGTCCGCTCTTAAAAAGCTTGGACTGATATTTGTATTCACGGCTGCGGCCATGTGGGCGGCAATGCTTGTGCTGTCTGTGTTCTTTGTATGATATATCCGATATTTATCGGAAAAAACAATGAAAGGAGTTGGCGGTATGCGCGATATTCAATCCGAATCTGCGGCTATGCCAAAAGACCTGAAGCTGGTCAACCGCATGAAGATATTAAGCGCAATAGCACAGTCGGAGCGTGTTATGCTCAACGAGATAGCCGAAACAACGGGTATCAGCCGCCAGACTATTGTCAAGGCGCTGGAAAGCTTTGTTGAACAGGGGCTTGTGGTCTCCTTGGGCAAGGGCAGTTCTACAAGTGTAGGCGGCAAAAAACCCGAGATCTTCTCCTTTAACAAAAACTATAAATATAATATCTGCGTAAGGCTTGAAAACCGTGTTCTTATCGTTGCACTCACAAACCTTAAAAACGAGATACTTTCCGTAAGAAGAAAGCCTCACGGTCAGAACGAGCCGCTTGAAAACATAATTTGGGATTTCAAGACTATTTATGCGGATATACTTTCCGAAAAACAGATTTCAAATGATGATATATATATGGTCGGTATCTGCATGGGCGGTATCACCGATGCGGAAACGGGCATACTGCGCTATAATTCCCTTTATCCGAATTGGGGCAGAAAAATACCCGTTGTGGATATGTTCCGCTCTATCCTGCCCGAACACGTTGATGTTATAGTCGGCAACGATGCCAAAATGACGGGCTTTGCCGAGCTTTATTACAATAAGGAACTGTACGAAAATAGCTATGTTGCGCTATACACCCTTGACGGTATATCGGCAGGTTTTATAGACCACGGCAGGATAATAATGGGTTCGCATGCCATGCTTGGTGAGGTAGGTCATATGACCCTTGACCCCGACGACCCCGAGATCTGTCAATGCGGCAGCTGCGGCTGTTTTGAACGCCTTGTCAGCATAGACAGGCTTTACAGCCGGATAATCAACCACAGGGCTTATGAACGCTCCGTGCTTTACAGACACGGTTCAAACCTCACTCTTGACGATATTTTCAATGCTGCCGACAACGATGCGGATTTCCTTGCTATGGAGATAGTGGAATATATAACAAAATATTTTGGTATGGCTATCAGAAATATTATGATAAATATTGACCCCGAGCTTATAATCATCCAGGGTATGTACGCCGATGCGGGCAAATATTTTGACCATACTCTCAAAAAGAACCTTAACAGGTTCAAATATCTGCCGCAGAACGATTCGGTGAAAATTTTTTACGATAACCGTGAGGTCTGGCATCTTGCGGTGCTTGGCACATCAATGTGCATGATAGAAAGATTTATGAATAACGAAAGTCTTTATAAATAAAAAAACGGGTGAAATAATAATGGACAATGTATTGATACTTGCAATAGAATCTTCCTGCGATGAGACCTCGGCTTCCGTTGTAAAAAACGGCAGGGAGGTCTTATCCAATATAATAGCCTCACAGATAGAAACGCATAAGCTTTTCGGCGGTGTTGTGCCCGAAATAGCAAGCCGTCAGCACATCCTTGCGATAGACAGCGTTGTTTCGCAGGCTCTTGAACAGGCAAAAGTCACTTTTGATGATATAACAGCCATTGCCGTCACATATGGTCCGGGGCTTGTAGGGGCGCTGCTTGTGGGGCTTTCACACGCAAAGGCGCTTGCGTTTGCACTTGGCAAACCCCTTATTCCCGTACACCATATAGAGGGGCATATCGCCGCAAATTATATACAGGACATTTCATGGCAGCCGCCTTTTGTGTGTCTGGTAGTAAGCGGCGGACATACTCATCTTGTGTATATACGCGACTATGACGATTTTGAGATACTCGGCAGAACACGCGACGATGCCGCAGGAGAAGCCTATGACAAGGTCGCAAGAGTGCTTGACCTGCCTTATCCCGGCGGTCCGCGCATAGACAAGCTTTCGGACGAGGGCGACCCCTTTGCGATAGATTTTCCGAGAGTAACACTTGAAAGCGATACATACGATTTCAGTTTCAGCGGTCTTAAATCTGCCGTGCTAAACTATATGAACAAGGCAAAAATGAAGGATGAACCCGTGAATAACGCCGATGTGGCGGCATCTTTCCAGCAGGCGGTCGTAGAAGTTCTTGTCCAAAAAGCCATAAAGGCGTGCAAAGCATACGGCAGCGATAAGCTTGCACTTGCAGGCGGTGTTTCCGCAAACAGACATCTGCGCGCGGCTATGCAGGCAGCCTGTGACGAGAACGGCATAAAAATGTGTGTTCCCGCCCCTGTTTTATGCACCGATAACGCAGCTATGATAGGCAGTGCGGGCTATTATGAATATATAAAGGGCAAGCGCGCCGATATGAGCCTTAACGCCTATCCGGGTCTTAAACTGGGCGAGAGGGTATAAAAGTTCTGTAATAAAAGTTTAATATTATTTGGTATTGATTAATGGGTATTCTTTTGTTATAATGTTTCAGTGTGACAAAAGTCCGGTAAGACCCAAAATATGCAGATAAAAATATGAGGTATAAACAATGCTAAAAAGAATAATGGCGGCGGCGCTTGCCTTTACCGTATTTACGGCAGCACTGCCTTTGAATACATCTGCCGTACCGAGCGGTGCGGGCGTGGAGTATGATTATTATGAGGAAGATATCGACAACGATACCTCCGATGACGATGATGATGAGTACACAGCTCCCTCGCAGGGCAGGGCAAATAACAACAATAATAATGACGATGACGATGACACGCCGACAACAAGAAAGCAGCGTACCGTTTTTGACGAAAACGGCGATACAGAGCGCCGTGTGGGTGAAGGTCAGTTCGTTTATGCGGAGGAAAGTACTTCCGAGGCGACAACGGTCACTATAATAGTCGATCAGAGCGGTGTTTCAACACCCGAAGGCATTAAGGCGGATATAAATATAATGGCGGAGGCTGCGGCACTTATAGATGCGAAAACAGGTACTATGCTCTATGGCAAGCATGCCGATCAAAAAATGTACCCTGCAAGTATGACAAAGGTAATGACCGTACTGCTTGCCTGTGAAAAAGGCAATCTTGACGATATGGTCACAGTCTCGGAAAATGCGGTAAACAGCATCCCGTGGGACAGCAGCAAGGCAGACCTTGAAGTGGGCGAGGAACTTTCGCTTTCCGACCTTTTGCATGCTGTTATCCTTGTTTCGGGTAATGATGCGGCGGTAGTGGTCGCCGAACATATTGCAGGCAGTGAAGAGGCCTTTGTTCGGATGATGAACGAACGCGCCAAAGAACTTGGCTGTGAGAATACGCATTTTGTAAATCCTCATGGCTACCACGATGAAGACCATTATACAACGCCGCACGATATGGCGCTTATTGCACAGGCTGCATCGCAGAATGAAAATGTAAATAAGATCTGGGGCAGCAGTGACCACAGCATACCCGCAACAAGCAAGCATGAGGCAAGACTGCTCAATCATTCGGATAAAATGCTCCAGCCCACAACTTCTTTTTATGACGAGAGGATAAAGGGCGGCAAAACGGGTTTCCATAATCAGGCACTCAATACGCTTGCTTCCTATGCGGTAAACGGCGATGTTGAACTTGTTGCCGTTGTTATGAAAGATAACGGCTATGATGCTACATATCAGGATACAAAGACCCTTATTGACTACGGCTTTGCGCTTTATAAAGAGCGCAAGCTTTACGGCAGGGATATGTTCCAAAGGATACTTCCCGTCGTTCAGCACTATAAAGACGAAACAGTCGATCTCGGCACTGTCGCTGTGACAGTTTCGGGTGATATAACAGCTTATACACCGGAGTTTATAAATTCCGATACTGTGGGTATAGAATACGAGCTTCCAAACGAACTTGAGGCGCCTATCGAACTTGGTCAGGTGCTTGGCACTCTTACGGTGACATACGGCGATACGGTCTTCGGCACTCTCGATATCGTGCCCGAAAACCCCGTTGCGGCAATACCCACATCAAAGCTTGACAGCCAGCGCCGCTGGAGGGCTTTCAAAAACGGCCTTAAAGTTATAGGCATCACTCTGCTTGTTGTTATAGCGGTCCTTGCCGCCATTACATTTGGTCTGCGTGCGTGGTTCATCAGCCAGCGCAAACGCAGGGGCGGCAAAAAAAGAACAAACAGCGGCGGAAGAACACCACAGCCGCCGAAAAAGAAAAAGAAAGTAAAGATAAAGTTTAAATAAACAAAAACGGCTGCCGCTATCAACATTGCGGCAGCCTTTCTTTAGCTTTTTTATGATCTTATTTATTTTCGTTTTCTTCCATAAATGCTTCTTCTTCAAAGAACGGCTCAACTTCTGC
>JAGAHK010000280.1 GCA_017627115.1 Bacillota bacterium
AGGTTCTTCTATAGTAACAAAAGGTATTTCCTCTGTTTCTGTATAGATCTCTTCCTTAACGGCGCGAAGATTAACTATGCTGCCGCTTTTCAGCTTCTCGGATGAACTCTGTCCATCGGCTACTTTATAAGCCGTACCTGTCTTTTCCTTGAGTTCAAGCATAAGCTGACCGATAGTTTCGCACTGTGTTTCGACCTCAAATTTCTTTGCGCCGCCGTTTACGCTGACAAAGATGTTTTTGGGAGAAACTACTGTGATCTGCATACCGTCGGTAATTGCTGTCTTACCGTCAACATTTACCTTGTAGTTTTCGTTAAAGCTTATATTGTTATTTTTGAAAAATTCCTCTACCGTATTATCAGATGTCTGATAATAAACGCTTTGTCCGTCTGTAGTTAACCTTACTTTCTTTTCAGCTGCCGATGCAGATACAGGCACGATAGCCGATAAAAGAACTGTTGCGATGGTCAATGCCAGACCTTTGATTTTTTTTGCCATTAAATTGATCCTCCTTGGGGCTTTTGGTCACAGCCGATAAGCTTTGACCTTTTGGATGAATTTTTTTTATTTTTTTATTTTTCATCCGCGCCTTATTAAGTTTTCGTTTCTTTGACAGGTAAACCAAAGAAGGTCTGTAACAATTTTGTCACATAAGCCGCCTTGGTTACAAATAATACTTTAACACATTCGTAACACTTATGCAACACTTTTTTTCAAAAAAATAACATTTCAGCATTTTCGTACGTAACAGAGATGACCGTTTCGGGGTCCATTTGTTTAATACTGCCAATTTTTTCAACTACATATCGTAGATTTTGTGAATTATTCCGTTCTCCACGAAACGGTGTTGGTGAAAGATATGGAGAATCAGTTTCCGTCAAAATTCGCGTAAGGGGGGTCTTTTCAACCACTTCGACCAATTTTTTGGCATTTTTGAAGGTCACTACCCCACCAACTCCAATATAAAAACCCATTTTTACATATTCCGCCGCAAGTTCCGCACTGCCCGAAAAAGCATGGATAACACCTTTGCGAACTCCGCTTTTTTTTATTATGTCAAAAGTGTCCTGTGAAGCATCGCGGGAGTGGATTATTACAGGCATTTCAGCTTCTTTACAAAGCTGTAGCTGCCGTTCAAACCAGTATTTCTGCGCCTCTGCATCATGGTCATCATAGTGATAATCAAGACCTATCTCACCTATCGCAACAACTTTGAAACTTTTGCAACACTTTTGTAACATTTTGTAATCTTCTTCCGTCATATGTTCGGCATCATAGGGATGAACACCTACAGCTGCATAAATAAAGTCATACTTTCGGGCAAGCTCAATGCTTTTAAGGCTGGAGCTGATATCGGCACCCACATTTATTATTTTTCCTATGCCGTTTTCGTGCATTTGCCGTATAAGCGTATCTCTGTCCTCGTTAAAAGCTTCTTCATCATAATGGGCATGTGTATCAAATATCTTATTTTTAAACATTTTTTCCTCCAAAAAAGGGCTGTAATGACTTTCGCCAAAAACAGCCCCGAATATGTAATTGATATGATTATATTATATAACACACAGAATAAAAGGTCAAGGGTGATCATCACCGTTTCCCCCACACTATACAGGTTGAGCCTTTATAAAGGGATATATGATTTTAACCTTTTATAATTGCACCTATTACTGCAAATACAACTATAATACTGCCTATTATTGAAATTGCCGTTACCTTTGATTTATTTCCACTATTTACGACGGTAGCTTGTGTGGTTATTTCAGTGCTTGTCTCTTTATTAGAGGCAGCTTGTGTGGTTATTTCGATACTTGTCTCTTTATTTGGGGTAGTTTCATAGCTCACCGTTTCATAGTGCATTGTCTCAGCTTCGCTATCCGAGTCTAACACCTGTGACGGCTGAAATGCTGTATAATCAGGGTCGTTATGCTGCTTGATAAGGTCATAGAGCCTGAATGTTTCAACATAGGCAAGTTCTCTTGAACAAACCGCACCCGTTGGCTGTATTACCTTAATATTGTTCCACTCTGTTAGAACACCGCACTTTTTTGCTGCTTTATCCAGAGCATCGGATACGACTTTTTTTGTTATCTCTTTTTCATTGAGATATAAGTTATATCCCAAGGCATCACTTGAAGTTAAGATGCCGCTATCTGAAAGATACAGGCAATACGGATTGTTTACATCAACAAAATGTGTATCTGTGGTAAAGCTGTCTATGTCGTATCCTGTTGTCTTGCAGTATGCCCTTCCTAATACTATACCAAAATCAAGTCTTGTTATACCACGCTTATAAAAGCACATCTCGTTATTAAACAACAAGCCTTTTTTATACATCTGATTTATATAATCTATATATTTAGATGTTGGCTGTTCTGTTGGCACATAATCGGCTGCCGTTTCGTCATCTTTCAGTTCTTTGAATAAGGCATAGTATGTCTGACCGTTTATTTGTTTTTCTTTGAAAATGTAAGAACGGTCAACAAGTTCGCTTTGAGATTCTTCTGTTGTAATGTCGGCGTTTACAATTTTATCCCATTCTTCTTGGCTAATTAACTTATCATTAATTTTCATAATTTTACCAATATCTACTGCTCCATGATATTCTATTTTTCCATCAGAATTAAAAACCGTCATCAATTGACTTGCTCTATAATTCAGCAAATAAGGTTGAACTGCATTATATACAGCAATATTCCCTGTTGGAGATTGCCAAAACCCTATTCTATATTGTAATAACGGGTCATCACTTTTCCCGTATCCTGTACTATAATCTATAGAATAATACAATTGCGTTCCGTTAGGTTTCAAATAACCTTCTTCGATTTTGGTACATATTTTGCCACTTTTATCCTCTAACTTATAACTATGTGGAGAAAAAGCTACAATATTAAAACCATTATAAACCCTTTTGGCATATGTATAGTTATAATCTGTTAGCTGTATATCATTAGCATATACGTTTACAGAGAACATAAGCGCTATTATTGTAACCAATACTTTTTTCATAAACTCACCCTTTTCCTTTTATTCTATTGAAAAATTTTTTTGTCAACAGTCTGCTTTTTGTATTTAC
>JAGAHK010000281.1 GCA_017627115.1 Bacillota bacterium
AACTATACAAAGGTGGATGAGCAGCTTGTAAGAGGTACAAGAGTTGATGTTCTCGGCTTAAAGGGCGGCAGCGATTATACTGTTAAGATCGTTCCCGTTATCGGCGGCACAGAGGACGAGTCAAAGGCAATAGAAAGCGACAATGTATCGGTAACGGCTTTTCCGAGAGAGGGTTTTGCATTTTCAAAGGGTAAAACATCGGGCGGCTATAACGAGGACGGTACGGTTCCCGATAATGCCACGATAGTATATGTTACAAACGACAATAAGGATTCTCTTACGGGAAGCGTTGTTGTCAATGCATCAAAAAACACGGTAGCGGAATGTACGGGTATTTCGGGTATTCTTCTTGCGAGAGAAAAGAGCGGTTCGGAAACCACACCGCTTATTATCCGTGTTATCGGTGTTGTTTCGGCGCCTGCATCGGGCAGCTGGACAGCAGGCAAGGAAAGCAAGTCCAACAGCGGCGTTGACAGTGCGGGACTTCTTAATGTAAAGTCTACACAGAATATTACTATCGAGGGTGTCGGTGTTGGTTCGGGCTTTACGGGCTTTGGTCTCAATGTTCGCGACGACTCCAATATCGAGATCAGAAATATGCGTTTCGGTGAGCAGAAAGATGACTGTGTAAGTGTACAGACAGATAATGACCACATCTGGGTACACCATAATGATTTCTATATCGGCGCAAACGGCGGCGGCGATAAGTCGAAGGGCGACGGTTCCTGCGATGTTAAGGCAAATTCAAGCTATGCAACAGTGGATTACAACCATTTCCACAACACAGGCAAGACATCGCTTGGCGGTATGAACTCCGACAGCGCAAACTTCTTCCTTACATACCACCACAATTGGTTTGATAAGTCGGGTTCAAGACACCCCAGAGCAAGAGTTGGTTCCATACACGTTTACAACAACTATTTCGACCACAACTACTCGGGCGGTATTGCTTCATGTAAGGGTGCATCGGTATTCTCCGATTCAAACTACTTTGAAGATACCGTAAGACCTATGTTCATTTCGGGTCAGGGCAATGATATCAAGTCTGCCGGTGATTACTTCTCATCGGGCGAAACAGGCGGTGTTATCAAGTCTTATAACAACAAGCTTACCACTTGCGATGCGGGCACGGTAACATATTTAAACGGCGAACTTAAAGAAATAACACAGTCTTGTACGGGCTGCACATATTGGAACGGCGCTTCAAAAACAATGGAAGTTATTGCTGACAGAACGGACTTTGAGGCTAAAGTCAGCGCAGAAAAACGTACAAACGGCAATTATCCCGATGCTTATCTGGCAGATACAAGGGATGAGAAAGTTCCCTCAAGCTTTGCAACTCTCGTAGGCGGCTGCACATACAACAACTTCGATACAGACAGCAGCGTAATGGCTGACTATGTTGCAAATGTACAGTCACCCGATGAAGCTAAAAAGACAGTTATGGCAAATGCAGGTGCATTAAGATACAATCAGAAGCTTGACGATCCCACTGTTGAGCCTCAGCCTGCAACAGAAAGCACAACTGCTGCATCGGAGACTGCTACCGAAACAACAACTGCTGCTGTTGAAACAACAACTTCCGTTACGGAAACAGCTACCGAAACTACCACATCAGCTCCCGTTGAAACGGTATCTATGGGCGAACCCGTTGCATCGGACAACAGCGCTGCAAACAGCGTAACATACCGTCCCGCAACAGATGATTATCTTATCCACGACAGTTCCGACACGCTTGCAACTTCATGGGAAGTTCCTTTTGAGGCACAGTCAAGCGGCAAAGTGACTGTAAGCGGCAAACTCAGTGCGGCTAAAGTCGGCAGCAAGTGGGCAATGGTACAAATAAAGGGCAAGGGCGCAGATGATAAAGCGGGTATGCAGTTTGCATTTGCCTGCGATCCCAATAAGAACCTTGCGGTAAGAGTAGGAGATGCTTACACTTCACTTGGTGTTGCTATGGCAGCAAATACGACATATAATTACAAGTTTGACATTGACCTTGACAATGGCAAGGGTACACTTGATGTCGATGGAAAGACGGTTGACTTTACCTTTAATTCAAAGGAAATAAGCTCTGTTATGTTTATAACCGCTGTATCACCGACTGACAGAGATCTTGTTGTTACGATGCCCGTTGTTGCAAAAACAGCAGGAAGTGCTTCCGATGACTATGTTTGGGGCGATACAAACGGTTCCAAAAAGATCGAGGCAGAGGACTCCGCAAATGTTATGCAGTATGTTCTCAATAAAAACTCGGTCAAGTTTGCACCCGAAGTTATTGCTCATATGGATGTAAATGCCGATGGCGATATAACAGCGGCTGATGCTGCCGATATCCTCCAGAAAGCACTTGTAAGCACATTTCCGTTTAAGTCGGAGAATAAATAAAAACTTATTAAAAAACCGCTTCCGTATTTTTCGGAAGCGGTTTTTTGAGTTAGGGAAACGCTGATTAAATTCAAAAAACAAAAATAATTTTAGCCGATGGCGGCGCATTTGTAGGCGACCATGCTAATGTGAAGCCTAACAGGCTGAACATAGCAAACAGAGCCGTTAAGCAAATGCGCAAAACTATTTTTGGTATCCTTAAATCAGCGTTTTCTTAGTATTTATTATTGTAAAAATCATTTTCCGGAAAACTCTTTGCAGCAACCCTGCATAAAGCAGTTTTCGCAGTCGGGACGGCGTGCCTTGCAGATACTTCTGCCGTGGGCTATTACCTGTGTGTTATATCTGCCCCAATGGTCTTTCGGCAGCAGTTTCATCAGTTCAAATTCTATCTTTACGGGATCGTCGCTTTTTACGAGCCCAAGTTTATTACTGATGCGCATAACATGAGTATCCACCACTATGCTTGGTATATGGAAGATATGTGTTCTTATCACGTTTGCGGTCTTTCTGCCTACGCCGGCAAGCTTGGTCAGGTTCTCTATATCGCTTGGCATAACACCGCCGTGTTCTGTAAGCAGCTGTGAAGCGGCGGTTATTATATTCTTTGCTTTGTTGCGGTAAAAGCCTGTGGAACGTATGTCGTTTTCCATTTCGCTTAGATCTGCCTGTGCAAAGCTTTCAAGTGTGGGATATTTCACAAAAAGGTCTTTTGTGACGATATTGACCCTGTCGTCCGTGCATTGTGCAGAGAGTATGGTCGCAAACAGCAGCTGCCAGTCCGTTTCATAGTGCAGATAGCATTTATCCTCGGTGGGGTAGTGAGCATCGAGCAGTTCAATGACCGCTTTCACACGTTCGGCTTTTCTCATACGGGATAGACCCCGTTTTGTGCAAGCGCAGGATCAACGCCGTATTTCTGTGCCTGTCTGAATTTAAAATAGTCCATTGCCTGCTGCGGGAAGAGAGCGTAGCTCAATACATCTTCTTCGCTTTCGGCATAGTCCTTTATCTCCTCGCGTATTTTGGGGAGTTCTGGCTTTAAAAGGTCAGCGGGACGGCAGGTGATGGGTTCTTCATCACCGATTATCTTTTTACGTATCTCGTCGGAGATGGCAACGGGTGTCTTGCCGTACATACCCCTTACAATATCCTTGGACTCCTTCGGTACCATCTTATATCTTTCGCCCATAAGCACGTTAAGCACCGCCTGTGTGCCGACTATCTGGCTTGAGGGGGTAACGAGCGGAGGAAAGCCCATATCAGCTCTTACACGGGGTATCTCTTTGAGAACTTCCTCGTATTTGTCCTCTGCATTTGCGTTTTTAAGCTGGCTTACGAGGTTTGAAAGCATACCGCCGGGTACCTGATAGAGCAGGGTAGCTATATCAACGGCAAGCACTTTGGTGCTTAAAAGACCGCTTTTAAGAGCTTTTTCGCGAATAGGCTTGAAATAGTCGCCTATTTCTTTGAGTTTGTTTTCGTCTATGCCCGTATCATATTCTGTGCCTTTGAGTGCTGCGACCATGACTTCTGTTGCAGGCTGGGCTGTACCCATGCTCAAAGGTGACATATCGGCGTCGATTATATCTGCGCCTGCTTCTATTGCTTTTAAATAGGTCATTGCGGCAACACCGCTCGTATAATGGCTGTGTACCTCTACGGGAATGGTAAGCACTTCTTTAAGAGCTTTTACAAGCTCATAAGCTGCCTGTGGAAGCAAAAGACCTGCCATATCCTTTATACAAAGCGAATCTGCACCGAGGTTCTGATAGTCTTTGGCAAGCTGAACAAAGTAGTCAAGTGTATGTACTTCGCTCAGTGTGTAGCTGATAGCAAGCTGGGCATGTGCGCCCTCTGCCTTTGTGGCTTTAACTGCCGTTTCAAGGTTGCGTGCATCATTAAGAGCATCGAATATCCTGATTATATCTATACCGTTTTCTATACTTTTTCTGACAAAGGTATCAACAACATCATCGGGGTAGTTTTTGTAACCGAGAATGTTCTGACCTCTTAAAAGCATCTGAAGTTTTGTGTTTTTGACAGCGGAGCGGAAAGAACGCAGGCGTTCCCACGGGTCTTCGCGGAGATAGCGAAGACAACTGTCGAATGTTGCGCCGCCCCAGACTTCCATTGCATGGAAACCTGCGTTATCCATTTTATCGAGTATGGGGAGCATATCTTCTATGCGCATACGTGTTGCGATAAGCGACTGCTGACCGTCACGAAGCGTACAATCACAAATTTTAATAGCCATATAATAGTCTCCTTTTTATCTATACATTGAAAGGAAAATACCGCTTGCTACTGCCGAGCCTATAACGCCTGCCACATTGGGTCCCATTGCGTGCATAAGCAGGTAGTTGTTCGGGTTTTCTTCCTTACCGACATTCTGTGCAACTCTTGCTGCCATGGGTACGGCGGAAACGCCCGCTGCGCCTATGAGCGGATTTATCTTGCCGTCACTCAGTTTGCACATTATCTTGCCAAAGATAACGCCTGCTGCTGTCGAGAAGGCAAAAGCCGCAAGACCGAGGGCAAGTATTTCAAGTGTCTGTATTTCGATAAATTTATCGGCGCGTGTTGTTGCGCCAACGCTTATACCGATAAATATGCTTATTGTGTACATAAGCGCTTCGGATGCGTGGTGTGCAAGCTTATCCGTAACGCCCGATTCTCTCAGCAGGTTGCCAAGCATGAGCATACCTATAAGGGATGCCGTATCGGGAAGTATAAGTATAACCGTTATAGCGGTTATTATCGGGAAAAGTATCTTTTCGCGCTTGCTTACCTCGCGCAGCTGTTCCATTTTGATAGCACGTTCTTCCTTTGTTGTCAGTGCGCGCATTATAGGCGGCTGAATAATGGGTATCAGCGCCATATAGCTGTAGGCTGCGACCGTAACACGGGGAAGAAGATCGGGTGCAAGCTGTGTTGTTGTAAAAATAGCGGTGGGACCGTCTGCGCCGCCGATTATGCCTATCGAACAGGCTTCTTCAAAACTGAAGCCGAGAGCAATAGCGCCGAGAAATGCTGCAAAGATGCCGAACTGTGCGGCAGCGCCCAAAAGAAGGCTCTTCGGGTTTGCAATGAGCGGACCAAAGTCGGTAAGTGCGCCGACACCCATGAAGATAAGCGGTGGGAAGATACCGAGCTCGTCGCCCTGGAATATGTACCATAAAAGACCGCCGTTTGCCGCCTTGCCCGTTTCCATAGCGCGGCGGATTATCTCCCAGCCGTTGTCTACGGGTCGGATGCCCGTGAGTACGCTTACGGTGTCATATATAGGCGGTTCACTTATGCCTGTGAGCGGCAAGTTTGCAAGCAGCATACCAAATGCTATGGGCAAAAGAAGCAGCGGCTCGAACTTTTTTGCTATGGCAAGCCATATGAAGAAGAGCGCAACGCCGATCATAAAAGCGAATTTCCAGCCGCACGGCTGAAAAAACTGCGCAAAGCCCGAATTTGCAAGAAATTCTATAAGGCTGTTGTAAATTTTGTCCCAGATCATGGATAAGACCTCCTTAACCTACTGTAAGAAGAGTGTCGCCGCTGGCAACTGTCTGTCCTTTTGTTACGTTTATGCCCGTTACCGTACCTGCAACGGAAGAAATGATCTCGTTTTCCATCTTCATAGCTTCAAGTATGATAACTACCTGATTTTCTTTTACGCTGTCGCCGACATTTACCTTTATATCAAGTATATTGCCGGGCATAGGTGACGTTATTTTTGTGCCTGCTCCGCTGCCCTGTGCTGCGGGTGCAGGTGCCGCTGCGGGCGCAGGTGCTGCCTGTGCTGCGGGTGCTGCCTGTACGGGTGCCGCTGTGGGTACACTGTAGCCGCCTGAACCGTTTGTTTCCTCTACCTGAACGTCATATGTAACTCCGTTTACTGTAACTCTGTAGTTTTTCATTATTTTAACCTCCGAATTGAATTATATCTCAAAAGCCTATGTTTTGCTCCGACAACGCTTCCTTGTTCCAGCTGTTCACACGCCTTATGCTCTTTACCACAAGACCGTCCGTGCCCTCGTGGTTTTCGGCTCTTGCGGCGATTATCGCTGCTGTGATAACGGCAATAAGCTGTGTATCGTCCGTCTGTGCAGGCTGAACGGCAGGCGCAGGTGCTGCGGGCTGAACTGTCGGTGTCTCGGGCTGCTGTTGAGCGGCTTTTTTTGCGCTGTGTACAGCCACTGCGTTAAATATGCTCAGGATTATCATTATTATCATAAGCACGCAGAAAACTATCAAAAAGCCCATTATTGAAACAGCGGCACCCTCCGCGAGTTTTTCGCCCATACTTAATTTATCTATATGTTGTTCCATAAGCTCACCTCTTAAAATTCAACGCTTGAGTGTTTTCTTGCCGATTTGTTCTCGCGCTTTGTCATAAGCATCTGGAGAGCCACTATAATGCGTTTTCTTGTGTTTGACGGTACTATAAGACTGTCAACATATCCCTTGCCTGCGGCGTTATATGGGCTTGAGATCTCATCG
>JAGAHK010000282.1 GCA_017627115.1 Bacillota bacterium
TTCTCTTGTTTTTGGCATGATAAACTCTATACTGTTGTCATCATGCTGTTTCATCAGACCGTTTTCTTCCCAATACTGCCATATTTTGGCAACCTCCGACTCCATAAGCTCAAATTTTTCAGCTACCGACTTGTTGGTCAGTTCCTCGCCGCGAGCCGCCTTTTTGAGCGCATATATGTAAACGAGCGAATAAACGGGATAATTCGGCCTTGTCATATATTCTTCTATAAAAATATCACTGACGGACGTAAAAGCCCAATTCAGTTTAAGATCTATACTGCTCATTTTTCTCTCCTGTTTTTTAAACGATACTTCCCTGATTATATAATCATACACTTTACAACCAAAAAAGTCAAGGCTTGACAAAACACACTCTTTCTTTTTTCGACCGATTTTCAACTTTTTATTGTTAAAACGCATTTTTTATGTTATTATATACATAAGGAAACGCTGATTAAATTCAAAAAAACAAAAATAATTTTAGCCGATGGCGGCGTATTTGTAGGCGACCATGCTAATGTGAAGCCTAACAGGCTGAACATAGCAAACAGAGCCGTTAAGCAAATGCGCAAAATTATTTTTGGTATCCTTAAATCAGCGTTTTCATAAGATTAATAATTGGAGGTCAAAAATGAACGAACAGATCGGATCACTTGTCAAAAATATAGAAAAAGTCATAGTCGGAAAGCGCGAAGCAATTGTAAAAGTCATCTGCGCCATGCTTGCGGAAGGTCACGTACTGATAGAAGACGTGCCCGGTGTGGGCAAAACACGTCTTGTTGCGGCGCTTGCAAACTCGGTTGACGGTATGTTCAACCGTATACAGCTCACGCCCGACATAATGCCGTCGGATATAGTCGGTTTTTCGATGATAGACCCACAGTCAAAGCAGCTTGAATACAGGCAGGGCGCAGCAATGTGCAACTTTCTGCTTGCAGATGAGATAAACCGCGCTTCACCCAAAACACAGTCCTCACTGCTTGAGGTAATGGAGGAGCACCAGATATCGCTTGACGGCCGCACAATGCCGCTGCCTGCGCCTTTTATGGTAATGGCAACGCAAAACCCCGTCGAGACTTACGGCACCTATCACCTGCCCGAAGCACAGATGGACAGATTTTTGATGAAAATATCCATAGGCTACCCCGAACCCGAAGAGGAGCTTGATATAATCACACGTTCCGAGGACCCGCATTATAAGGAGAAACTGCCTGCGGTAATGACTATAGATGATGTAAACAGGCATATAGAAGGCGTTAAAGGTGTGCGCTGTACGGACAGCATCAAGAACTATATCGTTGCCCTGCTCAACGCTTCAAGACAGTCCGAGCTTGTTAAACTCGGCGCATCACCCCGCGGCGGCATTGCGCTTTTAAAGGCATCAAAAGCCTATGCCTATGTTGACGGCAGGGATTACGTTGTACCCGATGATGTGCGGGCCGTTATGTCGGCAGTGCTTTCTCACAGGCTCATGCTCTCACCCAAGGGCAAATCGGTGTTTGAAAATGCCGAAGCCGTTATGGAAGAGATAGCAATGAGCGTACCCGTACCCGTAAAATGATTTTCGGGCGATCAGGTATATAATTTATTGAAAGTATATAATTGAAAGTATATAATTGAAAATATTTAATTGAAAATATTTAATTGAAAATATTTAATTGAAAGTATATATATGAAAAAATTTATTGAAAAGATCTCGCCGACAGTCAGGACAATATCATCATTTTTAAGCTATACGGGCTGTATCCTTATATCGCTTATGATAATGTACTACCTTAACGGCACCATAGGCATTTTCCTTGCTTCCGCGCTGATATGCGCACTTGTGCTGTCGCTGTTTCTTACGCTTATAGCGCGCAGAACGCTTGAAGTGCAGATAAGCACCGACACAAAGGCCGCCGCAAAAGGCGAGATGATAAACTGTATAGTAAAACTGAATAATTCAATGATACTGCCCGTTCCCGTGGCGGAAGTCGAGCTTGAATGTTCGCCGCAGCTGGATATGGGTAATGTGAGCGTTTTCAAATGCGCCGTTATGGGCAGAATGGGCAACACCGTAAAAATACCTCTAAAAGCCGTACACAGCGGACTTGCGGAGGTACACGTAAAACGTGTCGCTTTGAGCGATTTTTTGGGCATATTCACCTTTGCCCTGAAAGTTTCCGAGGACGAATTAAGCTTTAAGGCAGCTGTTTACCCCGATATTCCCGATGCCGTGGTACAGACGGACTTTTTAAAGACTGCAAACCGTTTTTCTTCAAATGACGATGAAGAGGAGGAATCGGGAGAAACATCGCAGCTGCCCACGGGCACGGCAGGCTATGACCACAGGGAATATGTGCCCGGCGACCCGATAAAGCGCATAAATTGGAAGCTTTCGTCCAAGCGCGATATTTATATGATACGTCTTGACGAGCAGATACACGGCACAGGTCAGATGTTTTTCCTCGACTGTCCCGTTATGGAGGACACCGAGTTTTCGCTGAAAGTGCGCGATACCGTTATAGAGGGCGCACTTGCGATGTTTATGATGCTTGTGCGTGAAGGCAGGGATGCAACTTTTTATTTCTGCAAAAAAGGTGTGTGGATAGAAAACGAGATACACGAACAAGGCGATGTGCTGAAAATACAGGAGCTTTTATCGGACTATACGCCGTGTGAGCCTCCCGAGCCCGTACCGCCGCAGATAGCCGCAGCGGGCAAAACGCCTATCTGCTTTTCATCGGCACTCAAAGACTGCGCATATTCTGCCGAGCAGATCGCCTCACTCTACCCCGAGGCGCTGATGATAACGGCATACGAATCGGGCGTGGTGCTTGCAAATGACGGACATTGGACGATAACCGATGAATTTGAATTTTCAAAAATGAATTGACAGATCAAGATTTATAGTAAACGACAAAAGTCTTTGGACTTTGGGCGTTTACTTGCGCCGACTGCGTGCCGCAAAGCGGCTTTATTCCTTGTACGCAGTCGTGTGCATGCCCCGCAGGGTTATAGTAAA
>JAGAHK010000283.1 GCA_017627115.1 Bacillota bacterium
ATAATATGTTATAATAATTACAATTAATAACAGTATTTAAAATTTAATAAGAAGGAGGTGCAGAAAATGAACGTAAACACCCAGCGTGTCAGAAAGGCATTGGTCGATCTTGCCCGCAGAGCTATTGATACGGAACCTCTTACGAACGACGATTTCAGGGAGATATGCGAAAGCGTGCTTGTATCCAAGATGTATTATGATATGGATGTCGGCAAAAACCGCTATATCAACCCCGTCACAAAACAGCTTATAGTATCGGAAAACATAGTTGACGGGAAAATTATGCTTTACGACAACGGCGAAAAGACCGATCTGGTCATGAAATACACCTATTATTACAACGATATCGAGTACGTACACGCTTATATCGAATTTCGCCCGGGCATCAAAAAGAGCGACCTTGATCTTCTGATGTACCAATTTATGGCAGACCAGATATTTATTATAGTAAGCAGACAAAACCTGCGTGTTATGCTTGATTTTGAGGAAGCGTATGACGACCGCACCTGTATACCCAATTCACGCCATTTGAAAAATAAGTATGCAAGGGTGACAAAGCATTACCCGAAAGAGGATATTTGCGTAATTTTCCTTAATTTGCAAAACTTTAAGTATCTTAATGAGATAATCGGTATGCAGGGCGGCGACGAAGCGCTTGTGAAATACGCCGTTACTCTCCATTCCTTTATAGAGGATGAGGACGAGTGCGCCTGCCGTGTCGGCGGCGATAACTTTGCGCTGTTTGTAAAGAAAGAAAATATGGAGCGCACGCTTAAATTTCTTGAAGCGGTGAAGCTTGATGATCTGCCGCATCTTAAAGGCCGTGAATATGCACTTTCCGCCTGGATAGGCATTTCCCCGAGTGCAGATTGCGAAGCACCGATAGAACTGCGGCTTGAACACGCTTCTATTGCCTGTTCGTTGGGCAAACAGCGTTTTAAAAAGAAAATAATGGTATACAATTCGGAGCTTGCAAACAATTTCAAGCACGGTCGAGAGATAGTTGCCATGTTCCACCCTGCGGCAAAAAATCACGAGTTTCACCCGTTTTTCCAGCCGAAAGTCAATATGCTCACAGGCGAGCTGATAGGCTTTGAGGCACTCTGCCGCTGGATACATGACGGCAAATTCATATATCCCGACCAGTTCATACCCGTGCTTGACAGACAGGGTCTTATACACGACCTTGATATGACCATACTCAACGAGACCTGTATAGCAATAAAAAAATGGCTCGATATGGGGCTTGAACCGCCGAGAGTATCGGTGAATATCTCACGCAAGAACCTGTTTATACCCAATATCGAAGAAGAGATAATAGGCATAATTCTCCGAAACGGCATTGACACAAAACATCTTGAAGTGGAGATAACCGAAAGCGCAAAAGAGGAGGAATTTGACCGCCTTATCGACTTTTTGGCAAAGCTGAAAAATCAGGGACTGCGCATTTCAATTGATGATTTCGGCACGGGCTATTCGTCACTGTCGCTTATCAACAACATCAACGCGGATATAGTCAAGATAGATAAAAGCTTCGTCAGCTCTATGCTGAACGACCGCAAAGCCGCCGTGTTGATAGAGACCATAATACAGATAGCGAAACGGCTTGATATGGATATTATTGCCGAGGGCGTAGAGATAGCCGATGAGGGCAAAGCGCTGATAAAATTGGGCTGTGTGAATGCACAGGGCTATTACTACAGCAAACCCGTTGATTTTGAAACCACAACAAAACTTATCCGTGAACACGGGTTTAAACCGATACAATAAAAAGGGCTGATATTACAGCCCTTTTTTTAATGCAAAAAACGGCATTGCCGAAGCAATGCCGTTTGAAAAGTTATTTATAAAAAATCAGAAAGGCAAATCCTGTGTCTTTATATCAACCTTTGTCATATTTGTTGAGTTTTGAGTTCCGCCGCTTACAAGCAAGATTTTTTCAGACTCAAAAACTGTGACCTCAATTTCGGGTTTTGTATAAACTTTCATATTCTTGTTTTCCTCCTATCAGTCAATTATTCAGCACTTTCAACATCAAGACCAACAACCAAAGCTCTTGCTACTGTATCATTGGGCACATTTTCAATTTCAGCACCAAATAAATAACTGCCGCTTTCAGCTGTTATATCATCAGCACCTGATATAGAAACTGTATTGTAAACTTCATCTGTTGTTTCAGCAACAACCACACCGTTAACCGTTAATGATGCCTTTGCAGCTGATGCAAGGTCAGATATTGCAGCCTTGCCGATTGCATAAACCTTACCGTTAGAAACAACAACAGAACCGTTTTCGCCGTCATACTTAGCGTCTGTTAAATCATTTATAACTGCAACGGAAATGCTGTAAATACCGATACTGTTACCTGTAGAATAAATGTAATAAGTGCCGCCTTCTGTTGTCTGGAATACTAAAGCTGTAGGATTGTCAAGCATAGCTGTTTCCGCCAATACATCACCGTTAGCGTTTGCAAGCACAGCATTTCTGGTGGAGTCGCCGGTTTTGCCGGTAATACCAATAACTTGTACAAGTGCAGGACCGCTTGTTTTAAACTGTATAGCTCGTTTTGTTATTGAGCCTGCACCATTAGTTTTTATTCTTTGTGTATAGGAAGCATTACCATATTTTTTAGAACTGCTGTCAACTGTGAGTTTGCTTTTATTGTTGTCTACGATTGTAAAATAATCTGCAAAAATTGTGTTGTCAAGATAATCACCGGCTGTTAAACTGCTTGCATTTAAGTTTGCGTAGTCTTCAATAACGGGAGCAGTTACA
>JAGAHK010000284.1 GCA_017627115.1 Bacillota bacterium
AAGCACTGCGGATTAAAGCCTGCGGCGCCAAAATTACTTTAATAAAAAATTTCATTTAACAGGAAATAGACAACATAAAAAATATCGGAATGACACGGCGGCACAGGAGGATCTCCCGTGCCGCCGTGCGTATGAATGAGAACTTCGAGGTATTCCGACCTCAAAATCAATATACCATATATTTATACAAATTGCAAGGGAAAGTTATACTAATAGTATGACTTTGGCAAGAATTAATAACAAAATACATACAAATAGTATTATATTGTGTACAAATCCGACATATCGTCAAGAACCGCGTAAAAGTTAAGCGGCAGTACCTTTTCTTTGCATAGTATGTTAAAGATATCAAGGGCGGCGGCTTTGCTGTCGGTAATATTATGGTCTTTGGCGTATTGCGCCGCAGGCACGAGCGAACATTCAAAGCCGTATATTCCGTCTTTTTCGGTCAGTTTCAGTGTAAGGGTATGCAAGCTGCCGTTTTCGTCACAAACAGCGGTGCTGTGCCGTTTTATTATATTCATTTTTATTCCTCTTTCTGTATTTGTTACATACTAATTGTACAACTGTTGAAAGAGTATTTCAATCAAAAGAAATCGACAATTACCGACAGTCACAAAATAAAAAACAAGCCGCTGACCTTATGGAAAACGGCTTGTTAAGCTTGAAATATGATTTTGTGATGACCGTAAAAACGGACATTATACCCGAATGTCGAAAAATGCCGTTTTTATTGCTGTGTCTTGCCCCTGCTTTTCTTTTTTGATATAGCTTCGGCTATCTCAAGGGATTTTTGCTCTATGCTTTCGGGCTGCATAAGCAGGCTGTGGAGTATGCTGCCGTAAAGGTGCGGCACGTTGTTCTTCCAATTGCGCTTTAAAAGTTTTGCATCTTCTTTTGTGGGCACGGATACGTTTATCTCCATCAGCGTTTTGTTATCCTCGTAAACACCGCATTTTACAACATAGTCTTTTTCCCTGTTGTAAAAATAGTTTGCAACTACGCTGAACTCTGTCTTTATGCGCCCTTTGTTCTTTTTTGTATAGTCAAGCACAGCCGTGCGCTTTGAACTTGGTATCTGGTCGGAAAAATAGCTCAAAACCTGCTCGCCGTCTGCGGTTATGGAATACACCAGACTGTCGTTTTCGCTGCGTGTTTCAACAAGTTTTTCATCCTCTATCTCGTGCAGGTACTGCTGAAATGAAAAATAATCCATATATTCCTTATCGACAGCAAACTCGACAAGCTGCGACACAGACATCGGCGTATCCATCTGATACAGAAGAAAAAGAAGGATAAGCTTGTTTTCTGCCAACAGTTTATTAGTCATTATATAAACCCTCCAAACGTGCAATAACACAATTATACAACAGTTTTCGGATTTTTTCAACTTGGTATAATTCCTAAAAAAAAAGTCGATTTTTGTTAATTTCCACGGATGAATAGTGTTTTTGGATTTTTAAACCACTAAATAGGGGGATATGACGTTATTGACATAAAAGGTCATTTGGTATATACTTATGTTATAGTGAACGTCAAAAATATTTGGACGTTCACTATAGGATGGGGCTCATAAATAATCCGCCTTAAGCAAGCTTAAGTCCGACTATTTAATTCGCTTACTATAAATAAATAACTATGTTGAAAGGAGCGGTTTTTATATGTTTACTTTTATCATTTGTATTGTTTTATTGATTGTTGGCTATGTTTTCTACGGTGGACTTGTTGACAGGGTATTCTCGCCCGATGACAGAAAAACGCCTGCCATAGAGATAAATGACGGTGTTGACTGTGTTCCGATGAAAACATGGAAAGCCTTTCTTGTGCAGCTGCTGAATATTGCGGGCACGGGCCCCATTTTCGGAGCGCTTATGGGTGCAGTATTCGGACCCGTAGCTTTCTTGTGGATAGTGTTCGGTTCGATATTGGGCGGCGCTGTGCATGATTATATGTCGGGTATGATATCGGAAAGAAACGGCGGCAGGTCTATCGCGGAACTTTCAGGCTTATACCTCGGCTCGGGCGCAAAATATGTGATGCGTGTTTTCTCGGTCGTACTGCTCGCACTCTGCGGCACGGTGTTTGTAACAAGCCCTGCCTCGCTGCTTGCAAGCCTTACGCCCGCAGCTTTGAATGCGCCGTTCTGGACGGTGGTAATACTTATTTATTATATTCTTGCAACACTTTTGCCTATCGACAAAGTAATAGGCAGGCTTTACCCCGTTTTCGGTGTGGTGCTCATTATAATGGCAGTTGGCATGATAGGCGGTATTGCGGTGCTTAAAGACTATTCTCTGCCCGAGCTTCAGCTTGCCGATCTTCACCCCGATGGGCTGCCCGTATGGCCTTATATGTTCGTTACAATAGCCTGCGGTGCTATATCGGGCTTCCACGCAACGCAGTCGCCTATGGTCGCAAAGTGTATCACAACGGAAAAAGTCGGCAGAAAGGTATTCTACGGTGCAATGCTGGCAGAAAGCGTTATCGCACTTGTTTGGGTGGCAGCGGGTCTTTCTTTTTACAAAACAACGGGCGGTCTGAATGAAGCTCTTGCAGAGTTTGGTCAATCGGGTGTTGTATATAACATATCAACGGGTCTGCTCGGCAAAGTCGGCGGCCTGCTTGCAGTAATCGGTGTTGTTGTCTGCCCCATAACTTCGGGTGATACGGCTTTCAGAAGCGCAAGGCTCATCCTTGCCGAATGGTCGGGGCTCGATCAGAAAAGTATGAAAAACCGCCTTATAATAACTTTGCCCTTGCTTGCGGCAGGCGGTCTGCTCACACAGCTTGATTTCAATATACTGTGGAGATATTTTTCGTGGAGCAACCAGACTCTTGCTATGATAGCTTTATGGGTGGCGACCTCATATCTTATCAAAAACAAGAATAACAAGATAGACTCTCTTATCACGGCTTTGCCCGCAAGCTTTATGTCGGCAGTCAGCATGACATATATACTTATGGCAAAAGAGGGCTTCGAGCTTGGCGCAGGCATAGCTTACCCCTGCGGTATAGTTTTCGCGGCTGCGTGCTTTGCGTATTATCTGTTCGTTCTGAATAAAAAACAGGTAAAAAATAAATAAAAA
>JAGAHK010000285.1 GCA_017627115.1 Bacillota bacterium
AAAGCCTTTTCGTCTTCTTCGCCGAGGGGGGCGATATTTGCTCCCGCTGTGGTGAATATGCTGCCCGGTTCACGCGATATGGTGTCAAACTCGTTTCCCGTTTTGTCAAAAAGCGTGGTGCCCAAAAAGAAATTCTCGTCCGATATGTCTATAATGTCGAGCAGTGTGGGCGCAACATCAAGCGAATTTCTGCCGTTTACATCTATCGTCTGCGGTGTGACACCTTTGTAGTAGATGTTCAGCGGTATGCGGTCAACTACCGTGCAGAAGCGGTAGCAGTCGGGAAAAGTATGCTTGAAGAACATATCGTTATAGGTACAGTGGTCGGAGGTCAGCACTATTATCGTATCTTCCGCAAGGGGGCTTTGAGAGTAGTTTTGCATAAACTCGCCGAAATACTTATCCACATTGTAAAACTTGTTCAGCATAGGGTCCTTGCCGTCGCCGTATACATCATCGGGCGAATCCAGCGTGGTATGCGTGCCGAATGTGTATGTCGCAAGAAAGAACGGCTTTTCCTCTTCTTCCATTGCCATTGCCTCTGTGAAGAGCCAATTGTAGGCATCTTTATCGGATATACTGTTTGCACCGCCCGTGTAAGTGCCTTTTTCGCCGCGAACTTCCTCAAAGTCCATATTGTTGAGGTATTTTGTGAACTCCGCATTGTTTGGCTCAGTATTGAGAAAAACGGTGGAATAACCGTGCTTTTGCAGTATGCCCTGTAAGGATATAAGGGTGTTGGTATCGTAGTTTTCGGACTGATAGCCGGAATAAAGCTGACCGATAAGCCCCTGATAGGTAGCAAAAGTGTGGTTGTAGTAGTTTGTAAAGTTTATGGCCTTTTTCTGAAATTCCGCCATATTGGGCATTAAATTTCGTTCGTCGTCTATAACACTCTGCGAAAGACCTTCGGTAAAAATGAAAATGATATTCGGATGTTTTGGCAGGCTGCTGTCCTTCTCTATACTGTCGGGCAGTTCTTCTTTATAAAAAAAACTGCGCAGACTCCGAAAGGTCATGAGGATTTATCTTCATAGCCTCGGAATTTATCTTTTTGATGATAAGGTCACAGTAACCGTAAAACGGTGAATACGCATTTCCGTAAAAAAAGGCGAAAAACAATTCAAATGCAAGCAAAAGGCTTATGAGCCTTGCCGTCTTTTTTGTTTGGAAAACAGGTGCAACGGGCAGCAGAGATATGACTATTGCCGCCGCAAGGCTGAAAAGGTAGGTGAATGCTTTTCCCGACAGGTCTTTTACACTGTCGAGGTTTACAAGCATTACCGTGGTTATATATGTCCTGCCGTAGTACAGCACAGCTATCTGTGCAATATACAGAAATACCGTGACTGCGCTGAAAACATAGGCAAGGCTTTTTTTCTTTGCGGCAAGCCAATTTGTGATCACCGCAAGCATTATAAGTTCACAGCCGCAGAATATGCCGTATCTGACTATATGCCCGCTGTCGAATGCCACAAAAAGCATAAAGACGGCAGGAAGCAAAAATTTTAGTATCGCGGTATAAAACAAAACATTTTTTTTCTGCATATCATCTCACCGATAATCAGCCTTCAAGCATTGCAAGACCTTTTTCAAGACGCTTTATCGTCTCTTCCTTGCCGAGCAGCACACAAAGTTCGGTAGCGCCGCAGGGGGAAGTGGGTTTGCCGCTTAAAGCGGTACGTACAGGCCAGAGTATCTGACCGTTTTTCATCTCGTTTGCCTGTGCAAGCTCAACAAGCTTTGCATACAGGTTTTCGTTTGTCCATTCCTCTATTTCCTTTAAGAACGGTATTGAAAGTTTCAGGCTCGATACCGCGATCTCGGGGTTGGTCTTCATCTTCTTGTGTGTGTAAAGATCAACGGAATATTCGGGTAAGGTATCAACAAAATCCACCATTTCGGCAATATCTCGGAATGTGCCTATGCGTGTCTGTATAAAGCCCGCAAGCATTTTAAGGTCAACGCCGGATCTTACGCTTTCCTTTAAATAAGGCTCTGCTTTTTCGTAGAATTCGTCAAAAGGCATCATTTTGATATATTCGCCGTTCATCCATGTGAGCTTTACTATATCGAAGATGGCGGGTGACTTGCTCAGACCCTTTATATCAAATATCTTAATAAGCTCGTCCATAGTGAATATTTCTTGATTTACAGACGGTGACCAGCCTAAAAGTGCGATATAGTTGATTATCGCCTTGGGCAGATAGCCCTTTGCAACAAGATCCTGGAAAGAAGCATCGCCGTTGCGTTTGCTCAGCTTGTTGTGCTGGTCTTTCATTACCGCAGGCAGGTGGATATAGGTGGGTATTTCCCAGCCGAATGCCTCGTAAAGCAGGTTGTACTTGGGTGTCGAGGAAAGGTATTCGCTGCCGCGTACAACGTGTGTTATATTCATTAAATGGTCGTCGATAACATTTGCGAAGTTATATGTGGGGTAGCCGTCGGCCTTTATAAGTATCTGGTCTTCCATTTCGGAGTTATCGACCGTGATGTCGCCATACACCTCGTCATGGAAAGTGGTGGTGCCGTCCTTTATCTTCTGACGGATAACAAAAGGCACACCGTTTTTAAGGTTGTTTTCTATCTCTTCTTTGGAAAGGTGCAGACAGTGACGGTCGTAATGCGTTATGCTTTCGCCGTTTACTTCGCTGCGCAGGCTTTCAAGCCTTTCTTTGGTGCAGAAGCAGTAGTATGCCTCACCTTTTTCTATAAGCTGCTTTGCGTATTCGATATAATCGTTTTTACGCTCGCTCTGTACATAGGGACCGTAATCGCCGCCTACATCGGGGCCTTCGTCATGTGTTATACCGCTCATTTCAAGCGTTTTGTAGATGATGTCTGTTGCGCCCTCAACGTAACGCGCCTGATCGGTATCCTCTATTCTCAGAATGAATTTGCCGCCCTGTGATTTGGCGATGAGAAATTCATAAAGCGCAGTGCGCAGGTTTCCTATGTGCATATAGCCCGTGGGGCTGGGTGCAAAACGTGTTCTTATCATTGTCGGTTGCTCCTTTGTGTTGTATTAATCTATTTCTATAGCAGTGGTTTGACCTTTGTCCGGTCTGAAATTCGTGTATGCCTCGTATGCCGCGTTAAAGCGTGAAAACGCCTCGGTTATTTCCGTTATATAGCTTTTGTAAGCCGCAATTTCGGCGCTTGATGTGGTGTAGTTGTCGCCGAGTTCCTGTGCAAGTTCAAACAGTGTCTGCGGATCGTTCATATTAACGCGGTTTTGCGTGTATGTCAGCATAATACGCGCATAATAAGCCTTGCGCGGTACGCTTTTTTCGTTTTTGATATTGGATATATAGATATCGAGGTCATCACGCAGGTTTTCTTCGATATTTATTTTTTCGGCATAGCTGTCGCAGACTGTGACCGCATTGTCTATGGAGTCAAGCAGTTCTTTTTCAAGCGAGCTTTGCCTTACGTTGTTTCTTGCCACTATCACGGCGAATATCAGCAGCAGCGATATTGTTATGGCGGCAAGTGCAAGTTCTATCAATGTAAAAAAAGATAACTTTTTCATAACTTCCTCTGATTTTATTTATCTGGGGAAACGTTGATTAAATTCAAAAAAACAAAAATTATTTTTGGTATCCTTAAATCAGCGTTTTCCTTGTTTATTTTTTGAGATTGCCGAACAGACCGCGTACTATCGACCTGCCGATATCCCTGCCGATCTGTCCCACAGTGCTTCTTACCGTGCTTTCGGCAATTTTTTCCATTGTGTTTTTGGCTTTGTTTTTCTTGCGCTCTTCTTCCTTGCGCGCAGCCTCGGCCTTGCGTTCTTCCTCACGCTTTTTCTTGTCTGCAAGACGTTCTTCCTCGCGTTTTTGCTTGTCCGCAAGGCGCTCTTCCTCTTTTTTCTGCTTGTCTGCAAGACGCTCTTCCTCGCGCTTCTGTTTTTCCGCAAGGCGTTCTTCCTCTTTACGCAGTTTTTCGGCATTGCGTTCGTCTATAATGCGCTGCTTTTCCTCGGCTTTAAGGCGTTCTTCCTCCTCTTTTTCCTGCTGCGCTTCATCTGCTATGTCCTTTAAGCTTTCATAGGCACTGAAATTGTCGATCGTCCTTTCGTATTTTACGTAAAGGTCGCTTGAAATATAAGTGTTCCTGCGCTTTTCCTCGTCACAGGGGCCCATATAGCTTTTCGGCGGCAGTATGAACGCGCGCTGCACAACGGAGGGCGCACCCTCGTTATCAAGGAATGAAACAAGCGCTTCGCCCGTGCCGAGTACGGTTATGGCATCTGCCGTGCTGAATGCGGGGTTTGCACGGAATGTGTCTGCGGCGGTCTTTACCGCACGCTGTTCCGCTGGTGTGAAAGCACGCAGCGCATGCTGTATGCGGTTGCCGAGCTGTGCAAGTATAGTCTCGGGTATATCGGAGGGGCTTTGTGTGATAAAGTATATGCCGATACCCTTTGAACGTATAAGTCTTATCACCTGTTCGAGCTTGTCCATAAGCGCTTTCGGCGCATCCTTGAAAAGCAGGTGTGCTTCATCAAAGAAAAATACCATCCTCGGCTTTTCCATATCGCCTACCTCGGGGAAGGTCTCGTAGAGGTCGCTTAAAAGCCAAAGAAGAAAGGTGGAGTAGAGCTTGGGGTTAGTGCCGAGCTTTACACAGTCGAGGATATTTATTATGCCGCGGCTGTCCGATGTGGTGCGCACCCAATCGCGTATATCAAGCGAGGGTTCGGCAAAAAAGATGTTTCCGCCCGCATCTTCAAGCGAGAGCAGGGAACGCACTATGGCGCCGACTGTCTGCCTTGAAACATTGCCGTATTCAAACTGGAGTTCCTTTGCATTGTCGCCAACATATTGCAGCATAGCTTTAAGGTCCTTTATGTCCTCAAGCAAAAGCTGCTTTTCGTCCGCAACACGGAAGGTTATGTCAAGCACACCTGCCTGTGTGTCATTAAGGTCAAGCAAACGTGCGAGCAGGGTAGAACCCATTTCCGATATGGTCGTGCGCACGGGTATGCCTTTTTCGCCGTAAAGGTCCCAAAACATAACGGGGTAGCCCTTAAAATCAAAATCCTCGGACACACGGCATTTTTCAAGCTGTGATGTGACCTTTTCGTTCTGTGAGCCGGGCTGTGCCATGCCGCTTACATCGCCTTTTATATCTACCATAAAAACAGGCACACCGAGATCACTGAAACTTTCCGCCATAACTTTAAGGCTTACCGTCTTGCCCGTGCCCGTTGCACCTGCAATAAGACCGTGGCGGTTTGCCATCTTCGGTTCGAGATAAATGGGTGTTTCGCCTGTTGCTATCCATATTTTTCCGTCAGCTGTATACATTTATATACCTCCAATCTGTGCTGCGTGAATTTTTAAGCCATATATAAATTATTATACTATAATATGGGATAAAAAT
>JAGAHK010000286.1 GCA_017627115.1 Bacillota bacterium
TAGTTCCTATGCTGACGGAGTTTGCGTGGAAAGACAGGGAAAGGGCATACCGTTCTTTCGGCATCGCCGCAGGCATACTCTTTGTGGTTTTGTTTACGGTCAAGCTGCTTGATGAGGAAAATGTATTCGATTCGATATATCTTGATGCACTTGTGCCGATGATGTTCTGCTGTATAATTATGTTTATGGACAACGCAAAAAACAAGGCGGATATTATTGCGGCGGCTTTTGTGTGTGCCTGTTTTGTGCTTGTAAAGCAGATATGTCTGCTGTTTTTTGGACTTGCGGCTTTATATTTTGTGATGCGCTGCTTTGACGCAAAAAAGAAAGACCGATTGAAGGGAATGATCATAAATACCGCTGTTATACTGATAGTGACGGGCGTGAGCTTTTTTATATGGAAATGGTATACAAAAACGCTGTGTTTATCGGGTCAGTTCAGGGCGGACAGGATACCTGCCCTTGTTATGCTTACAAGCCGCGGCTGGGAGGGTACTTCACTTGTGATAAACACATTCGGGAAATATATGCGCTCGCTTTTTATGCTTGGCATTACCAACGGTGTATTTAGCCTTTCGTTTTTCGGGCTTTTTGTGATAATGATCGCTGTTTTGCATCTTGTGTGCAGGCTTTTTGCCGATAAGCGCACTTTTGTGAGATATACCGTTATTTTTGCTGTTGGCGGTCTTGTGTACGGCGCTGTGCTGTGTGTGCTTTATCTGACCTGTTTTTCGGAGGCTGAAATGCAGAGACTTGCAAGTTACGGCAGATATATGGGTTCGTATTTTACAAGCGAAGCGCTGCTGATATTGTATATATTCGTTAAAAACCATTCGCAAAAAAGCGGGATCTTCCTCGGCAGGACCCTCACACTGCTTGCGTGCATCTTTGTGCTGGTTATCGGGGCGGATGCTCTGGGCTTTCTTGTGCCGGGTGTTTTCTTCGGCGAGCCAATGGAAAAATACAGGCTGACAGCAGGCAGCATAGAAAAGCATGCGCCGTCAAACGCCCGTGTTTTCGTTATAGACAGCGAGGACAGCAAAAGCATATATTACATAAATTATTATTTGAACTATTGTACCGTTGACAACACCGAGCTTTACGAGGGCCTTTTTGCAAAGGACAGCGAAGATAAAGCTTATTGGAGACGTGTGAAAGAGCGTATAAACGCAAATGATTATGTTTATACGGGCGGTATTGACGAAAAAATAAACGAATGTATCGGAGCCTGCGTGAAAGACGGCGAACTGCAAAGCCATACGCTTTATAAGGTGGAGAGTACACGCAGAGAACCTAAACTGATACGATTGGAATAAATCAGAATAAACTAAAAAAATACGATCAAAAAAATCGGAATAAAATCGTAATAAAAAAATAAGAAGATAATTAAATTAAGAATAAAAACAAGATGTAATAAAAAAAGCTGTGAGGAAATAACATTGGAAATGATATTTCTTCACAGCTCATTTTTTTTGTATGTTTTTTGTTATCAGTCTACTTCAACAACAGTTCTCTTGTTGTAAGCACCGCATGCCTTGCATACTCTGTGGGGCATCATAAGTTCGCCGCACTTGCTGCACTTAACGAGAGTGGGAGTAGCAACCTTCCAGCTCTGTGCTTTTCTCTTGTCTCTTTTAGACTTGGACATTTTACCCTTAGGACAAATTGACATTTCTACACACCTCCTTATGTGTTTCCGGGATCCTCAAACAGAGTCATTAAATTTTCAAAAACGGGGTTTGAATATCCCCTGTCACAGCCACAGTCACCTTTGTTCAAGTTGTGGCCGCAAACGGGGCACAAGCCCTTACAGTCATCGGAACATACTGCCTTCATAGGCATATTAAGCAGAATGTTAGCCTCAACCGCCGGTTTTAAATCAATGCTCTTGTCAGAGAAATTCCAGAACTCTTTTTCGGAGTCTGCCTCGGGCTCGGCGTTTGAAAAAACTTCGTCAAACGGCAGGTCAAGCTCGGAGGTGAAACTGTCAAGACATTTATCACAAACTAAACTTAAAACCGCATTAATATTCCCTTTGAGCACGTAGCCTTCCTTTGTATAGGTCAAAATACCTTTGATGCTGACCTTTGCAGGTACGCCGTTTGGCTGCATTGACTGCGAAAAAGCAAATTCCTCGCTGTCGCCCAGAACGAGATTATTAACATCTATAAGCATAAAAACACTCCTGTTCCGTCTGTCGGAATAGGCACAGCCTATCCAACAACACATCGTATTATATTTTAGCACTTCGGGAATGGTTTGTCAAGCAAAAAATAAAATTTTCAAAA
>JAGAHK010000287.1 GCA_017627115.1 Bacillota bacterium
GAACGGATAACTATGAAAGAAAAGACAAAAACGGCAAAGCATTACAAAGCGGAGAGAGTATTCGCAAGTATGGGCGTTATCCATACCACTATATCGGCATTGACTGCAAGTGCAAGCGTTATTTGCCGTAACAATTTATTAAGTTTTTATGAAAGATTATAAAAAAATGCTTAACATTCATTGACAAAAAGGCATATTTATTTTAAAATAAGGATATAATACAAATGTACGGAAAGGGAGTACAAGCTTATGTTTAAAGAAAGACGCCTTATTGTTGCTATGTTGGTGTTTGCGGCTTTGTTTTCGGGCTGCAGCAAGAACAATGCCGAACCCGAGCAGCCGACGGGCAGCGACAACGAGATTGTTTTGAGCAATGATAATAAAGAAGAACCGAATATAGATGAAGACGAAGAAGACGAAGATGAAGATGATATGCTTGAAAAGCCCGATGAAGAGCTGCGTATAGATGTTAAGGCAGCTGTGGTGGGTGACTGTACGGGCATAGGCTTTGCGCCGATAATGGGCTGGGGCGAAAAGGATAAAAACCACGAGAAATATACTCTCAATGTCGCAAAAACAGCCGATGAAGTCTGCGGTCTGCTTAAAAGCGGCGAAGCGGATGTTGCCATAATCCCGCTTGACAAGGCGGTCGAGCTTTATCGTTCGGACAATAATATCACGATACTTGCAACAAATACCTACAATAATATTTATATTGCAGATGTAACGGCTTTAAGGTCGGAGAAAGCCGATCTTGCGGGTCAGGCGGTCTATGTTGCCGATGACGGTTCGCTTACAAGCAATGTTGCAAAAACTGTTATACAAAAAAGCGCTGCACAGGTGCAGACAATGCCCGATAACGAAGCTGTGAAAGCGGCTCTTGCAGAGGGCAGCATCAATCTTGCGGCTGTGCCCGAGCCTTATATCACACTTGCAAAAATGGATAACGAAAATATCGAAATGGGTCCCGATGTTGCCGAAATATGGAAAGAGGACCATGCAAGCGAGATAATTTCAAGCGTGCTTGTTGCAAGAAAAGACTTTATAGAAGCAAACAAGGACAGTATGATCTATATCCTCGATGATTTTAAACAGTCCGTAAACACAGTTATCCACGGTGTTACAAAAACACTTGAATGGACAACGGGCTTTAAGATCGTTGAAGACAAGAGCCTTGCTATCTCGACGATGAAAAACTGTAATTACAATTTCACCGAAGGTATGGAAATGCGTGCCGCAGTTGAGAGTTTCCTTGACGATAACAAGGATGTTGTGGGTGAACTTCCCGAAGAAGGCTTCTATTATACGGATGTTGAATAAATCGGAATAAATCAAAAAAGAGTGAGTTCCTTTCGGAACATCACCCGCGTAATTCAAAAAGCTGCCGCAATTTCTAATGCGGCAGCTTTTTTGCGTTGGTTAAACCGTGAGAATATTCACGGTTTTTGTTTTTTGAATTTTCTTTCATACAGTTTATCGGGTCTTAAAACAAGCACGCAGATACATACCGCAACGGCGGTCAATCCAAGGCTTATAGGATAGACTATCATAATATTTTCAAATGTGGGCGATGCTTTGAACACCTTTGCTATCCATAATATTCTTGTGCCGCAAATACCGACAAGCGATATGAGGGCGGGGAAGGCGGAAAGTCCGTAGCCGCGCATATATCCCGACATTACTTCCGAGATAAGGCTGAAAATATATGCACTGAACATATAAATGAGCCTTGTGTAGCCCGATGCTATGACCTCGGGGTCTTTATTGAATATCCACAGCAGGTTTTTGCCGAAAAACAGTATAATGGCTATTTCGGTAAAAGTCAGAAGCATATCTTCAACAAGGCAAAGCATAAGTGTTTTGCGGCAGCGTTCGGGCTTTTTTGCGCCGTTGTTCTGTCCGACAAAGGTCGTACACGCCTGACCGAAAGAATTGAGCATATAATAAGCGAATATCTCGATGTTGAGCGCAGCTGCCGAGCCTGCCATAACTATGTTGCCCAGACTGTTTATAGCGGACTGTACAACAAGGTTGGCGGCGGAGAATGTCATGCTTTGCACGCCCGAGGGCACACCGATGCGCAGTATTTTTGAGAGTACCATTTTATCTATACCCATTTTATGTATGTCTACACGAACTGCGGTGTCGGTCTTTATTAGCCCGATAAAAAGAATCACAACGCTTATAAAGTTTGATATAACGGTCGCCATTGCAACGCCGTCTACCGTCTTTTTCAGTACAATAACGAAAAACAGGTTCAGCACAACATTTATTATGCCCGAAACAACAAGTGTGATAAGCGGTGTGCGCGTGTTGCCTGCGCTGCGGTATATGGCAGACTCAAAATTGTATAAAAGGATGATAGGCATACCTGCCATATAGTACCTTAAATACAAAAGCGACATCGGAAAAACCTGTTCGGGCACACCAAGCAGATGCAGCATCGGCTCGGCTATTATCTCGCCTACAACGGATATGAATATTCCGCCGATAAGCGCGATAAGAATTGATGTGTGCACCGCCTTTTCGACCGTTTCGTTGTCGCGGCTGCCTATTGCGTTTGCTATAACAACATTGCTGCCAAGCGAAATGCCGACAAAAAAATTGACCAGCAGACTTATCAGCGGCGCATTGCTGCCTACCGCTGCCATTGCATCCGCATTGACAAACTGCCCGATAACCGCAATATCCGCCGCATTGAACAGCTGCTGCAAAATGCCCGTAAAAGCAAGCGGCAGCGCAAAAAGCAATATTTTGTCCCAAAGACTGCCGTTAAGCATATCTATTTGTTTTTTATTCATAAAACTTCCCTTTTTTCACATAATATAATTATATAGTAAACGACAAAAGTCTTTGGACTTTGGGCGTTTACTTGCGCCGACTGCGAGCCGCAAAGCGGCTTTATTCCTTGTACGCAGTCGTGTGCATGCCCCGCAGGGTTATAGTAAAGGACATTTTTAAATGTCGTTTA
>JAGAHK010000288.1 GCA_017627115.1 Bacillota bacterium
GCCTGTACGCTATGTTGCCTCGGCTAAAGCCGAGTGCAATCCCCGAAGGGGATCGGGTTTGCTTTAGCAAATCCCGACTAAGTCGCGCGTTTCGGCCTATGTAGCAGAAATTTATTTCTGCGGAATACGAATATCATTGACAAAGGAGAGGATAATATGTGGACAAGAGCAGAACTTAAAACTGCTGCCAAAGAAGTACTTAGTGCGAACTATTGGATGAGTGTTGTGGTATCATTTATTTTGGCGGTGGCGATAGGAGCAGGCAACGTTGGTTTCAGAGGCGGTTTACCTATGACGGGACCTTCTTCGGAAATGGCCTCGGGCAGCGGCGGTGATATTGATATGGCTTTACTTTTTATTATAATTGCCACTGTAATGCTGTTTGCCATTATGGGTATGATAATCGGTATGGTATTTAATGCTTTTGTATTTATGCCTATACAGGTAGGCTGCCGCCGCTTTTTCATCAGCTGCCGTGACGGACGGGGTATTGTGGATATGGTCATTTTTGCATTCAAAGAGGGTAAGGATGCTTATCTTAATATTGTTAAGACAATGTTTCTGAAACAGCTTAAAATAGTACTTTGGACATTGCTTTTTATCATTCCGGGCATTATTAAAGCGTATGAATATTATATGATACCGTATATTCTTGCCGATGACCCGAATACAGACAGTGAGACTGCATTTGAAATGTCGCGTGAAATGACGGACGGAGAAAAGATGAATATTTTTGTGCTTGAACTGTCGTTTATCGGCTGGCATATTCTCAATATTTTTACGTTGGGTCTTTTGGGTCTGTTCTATGTTAAACCGTATGTAAACCTTACGTTTGCCGAACTTTATCATACCCTGCGTGCAGAGTACGATCAGCGAAACGGCGGATATAATGAAACCGCCGTCTCTGCCGAAACTTTATGAAAAATGTTTTTTTAATGATGTGCCGTCTTGTTGACTTTCTCTGTGCGGTATTTTGAATATATTATCTTCTGGCTGTTGTAAAGCCCGTAGTAGCCCGAAAGCATATAGCTGACGGCTACTGCCGCAAGATAATACTCTATACCCTCCATACCGAAAAGCTCTATTGCGATTATAAGCGAAGCTATCGGACAGTTGGTAACGCCGCAGAACACGGCTATCATACCCACAGCGGCACAAAGCGAGGGCGAGATGTTAAGGTATCTGCCGAGGAAGCAGCCAAAGGTCGTGCCTATGTAGAATGACGGCACTATCTCGCCGCCCTTGAAGCCGCAGCCAAGCGTTATAGCGGTAAAAAGAAGTTTCAGTATCCATGCTTCGGGGTTGACCTCACCGCGGAAAGCACGCTCCATAACGGGTATGCCTGCGCCGTTGTAATCGGTGGTACCGAGCAGGAAAGTGAGTATAACTATTATAAAGCCACCTGTCATAATGCGCAGATACGGGTTTGGCGCAAATTTTTTGAACAGCACGGAGGACTGTTTCAGCGCTATGCAAAACAGTATGCTCACAAGGCTTGCAAGTATGATAACAACAAGGGTCTTTGCACCTGTTTCAAGCGTGTAATCCGTTATGTAAAGCACATGGAAGCCCTCGCCTTTGCAGTTGAGCCTTTCGGCTATCCTGTGTGCGGTAAGCGATGCTATGGCACAGGGGACGAGCGCAGAATAATACATAATGCCTACGCTGACAACTTCCATTGCAAAAAGCGCCGCTGCGATAGGCGTGCCGAAAACTGCGGAGAATGCCGCACTTACGCCGCACATTGTAAGCATACGCTTATCGAAATCATCAAGCTTGATAAATGTGCCGAGTGCATTGCCAAGACTGCCGCCTATCTGTACCGCGGCACCCTCACGTCCTGCCGAACCGCCGAAAATATGCGTTATAACGGTCGATATAAAAATAAGGGGCGCAACATTTATCGGTACGGCTTCATCCGACTGCACAGCCTTTAAAATAAGGTTCGTGCCCTGACCTTTGTCCTTTGCCAGACGGTATATAAATACTATTATCAGCCCCGAAAACGGCAGCAGCAGTATAATATGCTCGTTCTGCGTGCGGTATTCGGTCGCTATTTCAAGACAGTGGAAAAACAGCGCGCCCACTGCGCCGACAAATACGCCCGTAAATATTGAAAGCGCAAGCCATTTCAAAAAAGTCAATAAATTTGAAGACCCCTTGCTTAAATAAAGTTTAAGGGTATCTAATATATTTTCGTTCTCATTATTTTTATCCATAACATTTTTCCTTACTTATATATTATATTTCAAAAGTTAAAACTTCTTCTTTTGTTAAAGTGATTTTGTCGCCGCAGCCTGCAAAAGCCCGAACTTCACCTTTACTCTTTCTATTTTTTCTATCATTTCGCCGCCTATCAGCACCAAAAAAACGCTTGTGCCCACAGCGTGTATCATATCAACGGGAAAGCCGCTTATATACGAAAACAGCAGCTCTTTCATACTTGGGTCGGGCTGATACATTATGACCGAAGCGGGGTTCATTATTCCGCCGTATATAAAAAGTACCGCCAAAAAGCCGAATACCGCAAGGCTTGCCTTGCTCCTGCCCAAAAGCCCGAGCCTTGAAAGTATGCCCGACAGAAAGCCTATTATGCCCAGCGTGAACATCTGCCACGGTGTCCACGGCCCCTGACCGAAAAAGAAGTTCGATACAAAGCCGCTGACTGCACCTGTCATAAAGCCTGCCTCCGCACCGAGACAAGCGCCCGATATTATTATCATCGCACACATGGGCTTGAATTCGGGCACCATAAAAAATGCAGCGCGCCCCAGACAGGTGAGGGCGCAGATCATGGCTATGAGCATAAGTTCGCGTGTGCGTGCCAGCCTGTCCTCGAATATCATAAAAAAGGGCAGCATAGTCATAAAAATTATTATGACACTTATAAAATAGTATTTTCTGTCGTTTAGCACCGTCATGCCGAAAAACAGGGTAATGGGTATCAGCAGCAGTATCATAAGCGCGGCAAAGACCGTGCGTTTGTTTTCCGCCCGTTTCTCGGTCGTGCTTACGTTTTGCGCCGCCAGTTCCTTTGCGGAGGCGTGCCTGCCCGTGCCGCTCTCGTCTATATCCGTTTTTTTGCCCATAGCATCAAGCACTTCATCAGTGGTTATGCGCTTTTCCATATACGGGCGTGATATGCGCGAAGCATCTGTGGTGTAGAAAGCACTGCGCGGGAAAAACTCATGAGGCTCACCCTCGCTGACTATCTCGGTATCAAAAAGCATTGCGCAGCGGTTTGCGTACTCCGCACAAAACTCCGTATCATGCGACACAACGACCACGGTAAGCCCGTTTTCGGTCAGCTCTATAAGCAGTTTTCCGAGCTTTTGCTTGTAAAAATCATCAATGCCCTTTGTCGGCTCGTCAAGCAGCAGTATATCGGGCTTTGAAAGCAGCAGTTTGGCTATTGCCGCCCTCTGGAGTTCACCGCCCGAAATGTCGAATGGATGCGAACCGAGAATATCCGTTATCTGCGTAAGTTCCGCAATATCCGCCGCTTCCGTTGTTTTGCCGCTTTCCATAGCGGCGCATAGGTCGTCGTATACGGTCTTGTGCGTGAAAAGATCGGCAGGCTCCTGCGGCAAAAGCAGGACTTTGCTCTCGGTCTTTATACTGCCGCGATAGGGGCGCAAAAGCCCTGCAAGCAGTTTCAGTGCGGTGGTCTTGCCGCTGCCGTTGCTGCCAAGAAGTGCGTAAAAATCACCCTTTTTTATATCTATATCAAAGTTTTTAAGTATGTCCTTTCCGCTGCGCTCATAGCCGAAGTATACGCCGTTCGCCCGAAGCACGGTCTCTTTGCTTCTGCCGCGGCTTTCGGGAGCAGCTATACTGCCGCCGTCAAGATAGTTTTCAAGTGCTGCGGAGGCTTCCGATACCGTCATGCAGGCTTTTCCTGCGGCTGTGCCTATACGCACGGCGGCAGGCAGGGCGCAGAGCATGGGATGCCTTTTTTTATATAAAAACTCCGCTGTTTTCTGCGGTGTGTCAAAGTTTATAAGACGTCCGCCGTCCATTACCGCCACTTTGTCGGCGCGGCGGAATACCTCGTCAAGCCTGTGCTCGCTTATCACTACCGTTATGCCGAGCTCGCTGTTTACACGTCCGAGCATATCAAGAAAATCGTGCGTTACAAGCGGATCGAGCCTTGCTGTAGGTTCATCGAGCATTATTACCTCGGGGCGCAGTGCGGTAACGGCGGCAAGGCTCAAAAGCTGTTTTTGTCCGCCCGAAAGCTTTGCCGTGTCCCTGCGGAACCAATCCGATATGCCGAAAAATGCGGCAGTTTCCGCAACACGCAGCCTTATCTCGTCCTGCGGAAAGTTAAGGTTTTCAAGCCCGAAAGCAAGCTCGTGCCATACCTTGTCCGTGACTACCTGTTCTTCGGGGTCCTGCATAACAAAGCCTATTTTCTGCGCCTGTTCGCGCGGCGAAAGCTCCGAAAGCTCTTTGCCGCCGCAGTATACTTTGCCTTTTTTAATACCGTGCGGCGCAAGGGCTGTTTTCAGCATACGCAAAAGAGTTGTTTTGCCGCTGCCGCTCTGACCGCAGATAAGCACAAAACTGCCTTTATTCACTTTTAACGAAACATTGTCAAGTGCAAGCCTGCCTTTTTGCGGATAGGCAAAACTCAGACCTTCGATCTCAATAATCGCCATGAAATCTCCTCTTTTATATTTATCGCAAAAGGTATAGTATAATACAAAGCAAAGCAGAGATATGCAAATATATTCTGCCTGCCGTTTTTGACAACAGGGTAGTAGTCAAATGTAAAAAAGCCCGAGGCAAAGCAGAAGCTTACCGCAAGCGCAAGCAGCAGCACGCCCGAAAGCACTATGCCGTCATAGGCTGTAAAGCGGAATATCGTGTAGTCCGTGCGCCTGCCTGTGCCATAGCCTCGTGACTGCATAGAGTCGGAAATGCGTATGCTGCCCTCAAGCATATGGTTCACAAGCACCGAAAACGCACCCAAAAAAGACGAAAGCCGTTTTACGATGTTTTTTGAGTGTATATCGTTGCCTATGCTTTTCTGTGCCTGCACTATCTCCCCGAATTTTGCGGAAAGCCGCGGCACAAAGCGCAGTGTCATTGATATAAGCAGTGAACCTCCGGGGACTATCCTGCCGAAAATATACACTATTTTATCGGTAGTGACCGTTTTGTTGAAGCAGTCGAACCACAAAAGCACCGCCGCAAGCATTTCGCCTGCCGCAAAGCCGAAAAACACGGACTCCGCCGTAAGAGGGTTTCCGCTGTGAAAATATGTTATAACGGTCGCACCGCGGTGGTTGAAAGTGGGATTGATAAGCGCTGTCAGCAAAAAAACGGGTATCACCGTGAGCAAACGCAAAAACATTGCCTTTATGCCGCGCACAGCCGCAAAATAAATAAGTGCGCCCAAAAGCGCAGCCGTAAGGCAGATGGGATTGAACCCAAGCATTGCAAAAAGCATAGCCGCCGCAAAATATATAAAGGTGACAATGGGGTGAAGTTCCCCGAAAAAGTCATACTCACTGTGCATAGTATGTATCTCCTATATCACGGCCGAGGTCGCAGGTGTAAAGCCATTCCACCACATCGCCGTCCTTTAATTTATACATATCGCAGCCGTAGCGCGGATGCTCTCCGTTAACGCGGTATTCCCAGCCCGAAAGCTCACCGCAGTCAAATTCATAAATATTGTTTATACCCTCTATGTATACCGAATTGTATGCGGGTACTTTTGAAAACTCCATATGTATATTGTTTTCGCGCATTTCGCGCAAAAGTACGTCAAAAACGCTTTCGCCCTCCTCAAAAGTCACGGTCTTCGGCGCAAAAATAACGCCGTCCGCAGGTAAAAGCGAGAGCTTGTTTTTATCAAAATTATCTATATTGTCGAGTATGGTCGCACAGCTTACCGAAAAAGTACAGGTCTTTGCCGTATTTTCGGAGTGTTGCTGTGCATTTGCGCTTTGCTGTGCAGTTACGGCTTCGGGCTGCTTTTCAGCGGTTTTTGTCTGTGCCGTGTTTTTGGCGGCGGAAACGGCAGCAGGTTCGGGACTTGCTTTTGAAACTGTTTCCGAAACTTCTTCGGAAATGTTTTCCGAAACCGCTTCCGACACGGACTCGGAGTTTATTTCCGATATTTCTTCGGATATTTCCTCTGATATTTTTTCTGATATTTTTTCTGATATTTCTTCGGATGTTTCTTCCGATATTTCTTTTGTTTCGGACGTTGTTTCAAAAACCGTGTTTTCAGCCGTGTTTTTGTGCTTGTTGCCGCTGCCCGTCCCGCTCGCGAAAAATGCCGCCACAAGTATCACGACAGCAGCAAGTGCAATAATTATTTTATTCTTCAAGGGTAAGTTTTTCATAACAAAACCTCATCAAGCTACGCTCTGCCATGCCTTGAAAGCCGCAGCCCAGCGCAGTATCTCCGCAGATATATCCGCAGTTTCGTCTTTGATGCAATAAAGCGGAGTTTTGCCCTCTTTGGCGCGGATATATGCCGTAAGAGAGTAGACTGCCTGTTCGCTTGCGATAATATCGGCGTTTTCAAGGGTTTTAAGGTGCTTAAATCCGTTTTTTGTTCTGTAGCCGAGAATATTGCCGCAGACAGTCTGTCCGTTTTTGATAAATCTTTCGTCCGTATCGGGGTCTATGCCGAGCGTGCAGAGCGCAGTCAGCACCTGTGCGGAACTTTCGCAGGTCTCCTCGCCCACAGTCGCATAACCGCCGTTGTCAAGCTGGTTTTCGGACAGCCATACAAGCGCTTTTTCAATGCTTTCGTTTATTTTTTTGTCGTCTTTGTACTTTGCAAGCGCCTGTAATGCCATTGCGGTCATATCCGCATCGCCTTTGTCGCCCGAAAGCGAAAAGCCGCCGTCGCTTTTTTGTGCGGAAAGTATGTGTTCGATATAAAGCGCGCGTGTCGCCTGTGTGCCGCTTTTTGCCTGCGGTATAATGTAATTGCCGCAGTCAAGCGCGATAAGTGCGTAAATACTGCCGTTAACACCCTGCTTTTTTACCGCATCAATATCGGCAAGCTTTTCAAGCAGATCATAGCCCGATACATTGCGCGGGTCTTTTCCTATAGCCGTGAGAGCGATGACCGTCCTTGAATACTCGGTATATTTTCTTTCGCTTAAGACTCCGCCGCTTTGTTTAAGAGTATCACAAAGCTTTTTGTAATATACGTCAAAATATCCGTCTTTAAGCTTCGTGTCGCTCCTTGCGGCCGAAAGTACGAACCATTCGCCGTTTGCGTAGCCAGGTGTAAGTTCGTCACTGCTTACGGATGCTATATATTCGCTTACCGCCTGTTTTGCCGTTTCGGTGTCCGCATATACGGTCGCCGAAAACAGCATTACGGCAATAAAAACAAATGCTTTTTTTAAAATATTCATTCTATCATTCCTTGATCGTTTTCTTAAACTCTGATATATCTGTCAAAAACAGCCGCGTATTTTTTCAGTGTAACGGTGTTTTCAAGCAAAATTCCTATCCTGTACCTGCCGGGGCGGATAAGCGTGGTGTCTATACTGCTGCCGAAGCCCGAGAGGTTAAGACTGCCCTTTTTGCCGTAGGCGGCACTTATATCAAGCCTTATCACCGTGCGTGTTTCGGCTGCAAGCGCGCGGTTTTCCTCGTTTATGAGCAGTACACGCTTTTTGTTGCAATTGTTGAGTTTTATGCCGTCCACATAAGCCCAGCCGTCTATCTCGGTCACTTCGCCTTCGTTCACACGGTCAAGATTTGCCCTGACATTTGCATTAAGGTAAGGCGTTATATCTATGTCGGCACCCGTTATCCTGCTTATATGTCCGCTGTCGGTAACGTCAATGCCGAAATCGACCTTGTTTTTGACAAGGTTGGGGTTGTAGAAAGGGTCTTTGCCGCGAAGCTTTGGATGCTTGTTGTATAAAAGCTCCATCTCGCCGCCGAGACGCTTTTTCTTTTCGACACTTTCCTCGTCGCTGCCGCGGCTGACCGATTCGTGATGCCACAACACAGCATCGGTGCGTACTACATTATAAAGCCCTTTTTCGTGCAGCCTGAAACAAAATTCCACATCATTGTATGCAACGGCAAGTTCCTCGTCAAAACCGCCTATTGCATCGAAGGTGCTTTTTCTTATGCAAAGACAGGCGGCAGTGACTGCGATATAGTTGTAATCAAGCTTGTTGCGCCCGAAATAGAGCGGGGCGGAATCGTCAAAGGGGCTGAATGCGTGCCCGGGACCTATCGGCAGGTTTATCACGCCGCAGTGCTGGATAGCGGTGCTTTCGGGGTAGAGCAGCTTTGCGCCGACTGCACCCGTGTGCTTTTGCATCGCCTGACCGACCATTATGCCAAGCCAGCTTCCGTCTATTATCTCCATATCGTCGTTAAGGAAGAGCAGAAACTCGCCGTTTGCGGACTCCGCGCCCATATTGCACATTACGGAGAAGTTGAAATCACGTTTCTGGTATTGGTAAACAGCACCTGTCTTGTCGCAGAGCTGCCTGTACTTTGTTTTGTTTTCATCGCTGCTGCCGTTGTCTATGGTTATTATCTCGTAGTTTTTGTACAGAGTTTTTTCAACAAGGCTCGTTATGCAGCGTTCGTATACCGCGTAATTATCCTTTGACGGTATCACTATGCTTACAAGCGGCTCGTTTACGGGTTTGTAAACAACACGGTACTGTGAGACTTCGGGCACGTAAACCACATCGCCCTCAATGCCTCTGCGTTTGAGTGCATCCTCTTTGAGTCTGAGCATAGCCTCTTTTACATACGGCTTTGCATCTATATCCGCTGCCACGGAGTTGGGCTGCTGCCGCCAATGGTAAAGCACTTTGGGTATATGCGCTATCCTGTTTGTCTTTTCGATAAAGCGCAGTGTCATATCATAGTCCTGTGCGCCGTCAAATTCGCTGCGCAGACCGCCTATCTCGTCTACTATGCTCTTTCGGTATGCCGCAAGATGATTTGTATACATCAGGCACATAAAGGTATCGGGCGACCAATCGGGCTTGAAATGCGGGAAATGCCGCCTGCCGTTTTCATCAAGCTTGTCTTCGTCACTGTAGATGAAATCAATGCTTTTGTCGTTGTTTACTGCCTTTGTCAGCTCATATACCGCGTTGGGAGCGACCGTATCGTCACAGTCCATAAATACAAGATATTCGCCTTTTGCAACCGATATGGCTGTGTTTGTGCATTTTGAGATATGGCCGTTTTCGCTGCGGTATATGACATTCACCTTTTCCCTGCCTTCGTATGCCGAAAGGATATTGCGTACACTGGCCTGCGTTGAGCAGTCGTCAACAAGTATCAGTTCAAAATTGTCATAGGTCTGGCAGAGCACGGACTCTATGCACTCTTTAAGCTGCTCGTCCGCAGTGTTGTACACGGGCACAACAAAGGAAAACAGCGGTTTGTAGTCAAGCGGTTCGGTCTCGAGGATGTCGTTTTCGGTGTTTTGTATAAAGCTTTCGTAGGCTTTGTCCGCATCCTTGCCCGCAAGCTTGTTTTTTATCATATATGCCGTTGTGGCAACACCGTAGCCGTTTACGTAGCCCATCACTCTCTGCACCACATTCGGGCGCTTTTCGGGCTTCTGCTTTGGTTTGTCCTTGTTGGGGTCGGTGTTTTCGCGCACAAGTTCCTTCACCTCATCGGGGATGTCTATAATGCCTATTTCGACGGCTTCCTCGGGGGTGGGGTTCTCTATAAGGCGCACAAGCTCGCAAAGACAGTCCTCGTCACTCATAAATATATCATACTCTTCAAGTATGGGCAGTGCAAGGCGCACAAGGTCCGTTATGCCGCGCAAAACGCTCTCCTTGTGTGCGTGTGTGGTCTCCTCCGTTTCAAGCGTGTAGCCGCAGCTCCCGGTTTTTGCGTACTTGTGCACCGAATTATGCGGCGCGCTGAAAAACTGCTTTAAAAGCGCCTTTCCGGGTGCAAGTTTTTTTGCAAGCTCCCTGTTGTTTGCGGGCGAAAATACGACCATGTCGCTTTTTTTGTCCTTTTCAAGCTTTGCGTGACGGGTCGCTTCCGTTATGCCCGCAAAGACAAAACTGTTGCTGCCCTTGTATTCCAAAAGCGAGAGAGCGCGGTCAAGCAAAAGGCGGCTGCCGCCCTCGAAACCGCTGTCAAAAACAAGCGCATTGCAGTCAAGAAGCCCCGTTTTTGCGATATATTCCTCAAAAGCCGCCCTTTCTTCGGCAACTTCCTTGAAAAAGGCATCTTCTTCCATATCTATCAGTTTTCTGAATTTTGCAAAATCGTTTTTGTCTTTTATTATGTCGTTGTAGCTTGAAAAACCTGATTTTTTCAGGCTTTTTTCGTCAATACGGCGCATATCGAGCCAATCGAGAGTTTCACGCACGCTGTCACCCGTGCGGAAAGGCGGCAGCAGGGCGCGCGTTTCTTCATCAAGGCTTTTCATTCCGCAAAGCAGCAGGGCACGGTATGATGTGTAGAAATACTGCATCGGTATATCCGTAAGTTTAAGTTCGTCAAATATCTTGTAAAGATTATAGCCGTCACGCGATGAAAAGAACAGCTTGTCGGGCTTGTCATCGGCTATTTTGCGGCGTATCTCGAATATAAGACGGCAGTAAAGACCGCCTGCGGCTTCCGCGCCGAGACCGTACCAAAAGTCGGAACAGGTGCTTTTAAGCACATTTGCTGCGCTTTTGCACACCGAAAGGAAAAGAGAAGTGTTTTCGCTTTCCTGTGTGTTGTCGATCATAACGGCATTGAAACCGCAGTTTCTGGCATTTTCGACATCTGTTTTGAAATTGCTGCCTATATGCAATATCCTGTAGGCGGAAGTCTGCTCCTGTTCGGCAACATAGTCGTATATTTCCGAGTTTGCCTTTGATCTGCCGACCATAGACGATAAATATATCCTGTCCACACCCTCTATGCCGTGTTTCTCAAACAGTTTCCAAATATCATCTGCATGAAGCAGGCAGTCGCTTATACATATAACGGTTTTGCCAAGCCTTTTTGCGTATTTCAGCAGGGAATACATAGTTTCGCTGCGCGTGACAAGCTTGCCGAGTGTTTCCTTTTCAATGTTTTTAAGCTGCTCCCAGCTGTATTCGCCCGTGCGCAGTTCCGAAGTCTGTTCCAATATGGAATAAATATCGTCAAGTGTGTAGATACCGCCGTTTTGATCGGACGACAGTTTTTCCGTGACAGCTGCGTTCTTTTTAGTGTTTTCGGCGCATTTCGAGCCTATATATGCCCTCTCCTCGGCAAAGCCCGTTATACCCGTTTTTTTTGCGACCAATTCAAAAATATCTTCCCTGCGCATAACAAGCGGCAGCAAAAGCGTGTCAAAAATGTCAAATGACAATGTATCCGCAAGATCGATATACTGTTTTATTTTACTGATATCCGCCATAATAATACCCTCATATTCCTGATGAACGACAATATATTATAATTATATCATATTTTTAACTGCATATAAAGAGTTTTTCAAAGAATTTTTGCATATAAAAAGGGACTGTCGCATTAAGAATATGATAATATTCAATGTTTCAGTCCCTTATGTTGTCTATTTTCTGTTAAACGACCCTTTTTATTAAAGTAATTTTGGCGCCGCAGGCTTTAATCCGCAGTCCCTCGGTCATTGAAGTGTGCCTATGCTTGGCTCCCCTTGTTCAGGGGAGCTGGCACGGCTTTAGCCGTGACTGAGGGGTTTCTCCACGCTGAGTAGAGTTATCATATA
>JAGAHK010000289.1 GCA_017627115.1 Bacillota bacterium
AAATCTTAATCCCCCTTTAACGCCTTATATGTTATGATGAATATACAAAAGGCGGTGAAAGTATGATATTTAAAAACAGATTTCATTTATCAACTTTTCAGATAATAATACTGAGTTTTTTTATATTGATAATAACGGGAACGTTGCTGCTAATGCTGCCTCTGTCCACTGTATCGGGAAAAGGAGCATCGTTTTTCGATGCAATTTTTACCTCAACATCTGCGGTATGCGTAACGGGGCTTGTAGTGCGTGATACTGCAACATATTGGTCAAACTTCGGAAAATTCGTGATATTGATTTTGATACAGATAGGCGGTATGGGCGTTGTAACTGTATATATCGTTATGTCCGCACTGCTTGAAAGAAAGATAGGGCTTAGGCAGCGTACAATTATGCAGGAGGCAGTTTCCGCAGCACAAATAGGCGGCATTGTCAAGTTTACATACTTTATTGCAAAGACTGTTATTATTACTGAAGTTCTTGGGGCAATATTTCTGTTCCCGACTTTTTTTGGTGAGTACGGTTTTCTTAAAGGCGTTGCCTATTCTGTCTTTCATTCCGTTTCGGCTTTCTGCAACGCAGGCTTTGACCTTATGGGGGATAAAGGCGAGTTTTCATCGCTTACATCTTACAGCGGGCATATTTCCGTAAACCTGACAATAATTATGCTTATATTGATCGGTGGCTTAGGTTTTGGAACGCTGGAAGATATAAAAACAGATAAACTTGATTTCAAAAAATACAGGCTTCAAAGCAAGCTGATATTGGCGGCAAGTTTTGTTCTGCTCGTTTTGCCGTTTATATATTTTTTCTTTGGCGAGTTTGATAATTATCCATTGAAAGAACGTATACTGCTTTCCGCATTTCAGACTGTTACACCGAGAACGGCGGGTTTTAACACTGCCGATTTAACTGAACTAAGCGAAAGCGGCATTTATATAATCATATTACTTATGCTTATAGGCGGCGCCACGGGTTCAACGGCGGGCGGTATAAAAATAAACACATTTGCCGTTCTGACTATGGCAGCATTTTCAACTTTCAGCCGCAAAAAGGAAACCACCGCATTCGGCAGACGTATAGCAGCAGAGATAATACAGAGTGCATCGACAATTTTTTATATTTATGTTATGGCATTTGTAATATCATCTTTGATCATAAGTAAGATAGAAGGGCTGCCGTTGCTAAACTGTATGTTTGAAACGGCATCGGCAATAGCAACGGTAGGGCTTTCACTCGGTATAACAACAAAACTTTGCCTGCTTTCAAGGTGCATACTTATGTTTTTGATGTTTTTCGGCAGGGTCGGAGGGCTCACGCTTATTTTTGCAGCTGTTGCAAAAACCGAACAGTCGGAAAAGAAGTTTCCTTTGGAAGCTGTAAGCGTTGGATGAAAGAGGTGTTTTTAATATGAAATCCATTTTAGTGATAGGACTTGGAAGATTTGGTATAAATACAATAAACAAACTAAATGAGCTTGGACATCAGATAATGGCGATAGACACCAATGAGGAAAAGGTAAATGCCGTTTTGCCTTATGTTACCGACGCGCTCATAGGCAATGCCGCAAACGAGCAGTTTTTGCAGACATTGGGCATAAATCACTATGACCTTTGCATAGTGGCAATAGGCGATAATTTTCAAAACTCACTCCAAATAACTTCGTTGCTTAAAGAAATGGGTGCGCCGTATGTTGTGTCGCGTGCTTCAAGCGATGTTCATGCCAAATTTTTGTTAAGAAACGGCGCAGATCAGATAATCTATCCCGAAAAGCAGCTTGCAGAGTGGACGGCGATACGTTATAGTTCCGACCATATTTTTGATTATATAGAACTTGATGCTTCCTGTGCCATTTTTGAAATAGAGCCGCCCGAAAACTGGGTAGGAAAATCAATAGCCGAACTTAATATAAGGCGCAAATATAATCTTAACATAGTCGGCATAAAGATAGGTGGCCGTGTAATGATAGAGATAAACCCCGATATGCAGCTGCATAAAGAGGACAGAGTATTGGTTGCGGGAAGTATAAAATCCATAAAAAAATGTTTTAAATAAG
>JAGAHK010000029.1 GCA_017627115.1 Bacillota bacterium
GGCGGCTGCATTATCTACCTGAGCCTGTGTAGGTGCGGTAAGGTCATAAATTCTTTTTGCCTGTGCAAGTTTATCCTGCAAGGTCTCCCGATCTTTTGACGAGAAAAACATAGGGTCGGCGTTTTCCGCATTTTTTATCAATGCTTTCAGTCCCTCAAAATCAACATCATACTTATCTGCTTTGCCTTTTATAATTTTGTTTGCATAGTTTTCAAGGTTTGTATAGCCGTTTTCGGCAATATTGGTGCTGTCAAAAGTATTCGGGTCAAGTCCGTTTGCTTGTTCCCATTCATCGGGGAGGCCGTCGTTGTCGGTATCGGCTTTTTTTGCACCGTGCAGCGGCGAAAAACCGCCCACATCCTCGGGAGAGTCGATAAGTCCGTAGCCCGAAGTATGACCCGTCTGCATAGTGCCGTTGATAACGTCATTTATTATCCTTTGGTCGGTATCATCCCTGAAATAGCTTGCGCCGACATTTTCCAATACCGTATTATACGCATCTTCCGCAGTTTGAGTATTTACGGGATAATCCGATAAATATTGATCATTGCGCCAAAGAGTTCCCTTGTCATCGGTAAAGCCGTCCGAAATACTTTCGCATTTTGTTCCGTAACCGACATTTGCTACACCAAGCCAGTTATTTTGACCTATGCTGTTATAGCCTTCCATTACATTCCCGTCAACGTGTATTGTTGTTCCGTATTTTTTTGAACCCTGCCATACATTATAAAAACGGATATGCTTTGCTATTGATGACGGCTTGTAATAGTTATTTACAATATTCACTCTGACGCCGTTTTCGCCGCCGTAGCCTGCTTCGTCACGCCAGTTATAAAAAACATTATTGCGTATATCAACAAGACTTTCATAGTCGGGTGTGTCCTGATATGAGTGTACGGTTTCGCTTGTGCCTATTCTCGGCATACGGCTTTTGTGCGAGGATATAAGGTTATGATGAAAACTTGCGTTTATACCGCCCCAGATACCGCCGTAGCCGTGAGCACCTTTGCTGTGATTTGAAACATTAAGGCTTTCGCTTATAATGCAGTATTGTGCGGTAAAATCCTTGTTTTCGTAAGCCGAAAGACACTCGTCCACCGACCAGTTCACAGAACAGTGATCAACAATAAAATTTGTACATTTTCTTACGCCCAATCCGTCCTCCTGCGAATAGCAGGTATCTCCCGGGCGTATGCGGATATATCTTAAAATAACATTATCACAGTTTGAAAACAAAACACTTTCGCCCGCAATACAGATACCCTCTCCGGGTGCTGTCTGCCCGAGTATCGTGATATTGTCAATATCTTTTATATCCAAAATCGACTCCAGACGGACATTGCCCGCGACATCAAAAACAACTATCCTGTTACCCTTTGAGACCGCATCACGGAAAGAGCCTTTCCCGCTGTCGTTTATGTTTGTAACATGATACACCTCACTATTCTCCGCTGCCCTTGCTCCCAAAGAATACATACCGCCGCCTTCCGCACCCGGGAAGGCTGTCAGTTTTTCTTCGGCATATATATTTATGCCGCCAACCGAACCCGCAAGCATAATGACACTTATAATTCCGCATAAAAATCGTTTTGCTTTCATATTACCCTCCTTATAAAATCTGCCCCGTTAGGTATAAAACCGAGGCAATAACAAACTATAAATAAAATTTAGTACTAAAAAGTACTAATATGCAAATTATAGCATATAAATGTGATAAAGTCAATAGTACCAATAA
>JAGAHK010000290.1 GCA_017627115.1 Bacillota bacterium
ACCCTTTGCAGTGCTGATTTTCACAAATCAAGCATATACTGTACAAAGAGTTATGGGAGTTTTTATTTTGAAAGATTATATTGAACAGCGTGCAATTGAGGTCGGGGAGTACATAATAAAAAGCGGTGCGACCGTGAGGGAGAGTGCAAAGCGGTTTGGGATAAGCAAATCGACGGCGCATAAAGATCTGACCGAGAGGCTTGTAAAGATAGACCCTGTGCTTGCAAAGGCGGTGCGGGCGGTATTGGAAGTGAACAAATCGGAGAGGCATATAAGGGGCGGATTGGCGACGAGAAAAAAATATCTGGGGCAGAAAGCGTAAAAAACGGACAGCAGGCGGAGCAAAACTCAAACTGCTGTCCGTTTTGGATATTTATTGGTTCAGACCAATGGAGAATTTATAAAGTCGGTTGAATTTATTGCCGTTGAAGGCACAGACCATATCATAGCCGTTGCATTGCCCCGAACACATAAAGCTGTCACATTTTGAGAGCATATACAGTGCGTAGAAATAGTTTATTGTTGTGTCTTCAAGAGAGTCCTCGTATTCTTTGCCCGTTTTTTCCTTTTTCTCCAGCTCGCTTATTATCGTTACATCCTTAAAATCGCTTACGCGGTGTCTTTCCTGTGAAAGCATACGCAGTTTGCTGCCGTATTCGGCAAACATCTTCTCGCATACATCGGCATCCTCGGATGCAAGGAAGATATTATCGTATTTTTCTTCTTCAAGCCATTTGTTTATTTCGGGTATCATATCATCGGCGCTTGCCATTATCCTTTCGCCGACTTGTCCCGTTGTATAATAATCGGTACCCCTTATAAGCAGACCAAGCACCTTTTTACCCTTGAACAGTGCATCAAAATATTCGTCCATCTGCTCGCGCAGGGCGGGTTTTATTACGTCTGCACCGTAGCTTTTATCGGCTTTGATATAAAACACAGTGGCAACAAGCATGGCAACACTGTCAATGTGCATCGTGTTCTCCTCGGTCGCGTCATCGCCCAGAATATCTATATTGAAATACTTTTCTATCAGTTCGGGGCTGTAACGTCCGCTGCCGCGTTTTATGCCGACTTTTATGCCAAGCGGCGCAAAGGCGTTTTTAAATGCCGTAAGGCGGATAATGATGCTTGCTATGCCCGAGCGTTCCTCAACATCATATTCAAGGTATTTTATGTTTTTAATGTCCTTGCCTTCGAGCAGACCCTGCAAAAAGAAAAGATTGTGGAAAACAAACGCCGACCGCAGATGGTAGAGGTTATAACCGCCTATCTTTTTCGGGGGCGTGTCGGAAACACGCAGAAAGGTCTTTTCGGGCAATTCGGGGAATTCCTTTACGATGTGCAGTCTTTCGTTTTTGCCCGTGAACAGTGCAAGACGCGGGTCAAGCGTATAAACTTCAAGCGTTGAGTGTTCAAGCGCAAGTTTTGCGGAAACAACGGTGTATTCGTTTGCCTCTTCAAAAAACAGAGCCTTGTACATATCGAAATATTCAAGATAAATAGTGTCAAGATCGTTTTCGTTATATTCAAGATATTCGGGCAGTATCCTTTTAACGTGGTTTTTCTGCAAAAAGCCTTTCATGACGGTGGCGTTGTTTCCTGCGTATTCAAGGTCATAGTCACCATCCTCGCATTTGACATGGTAATATTCTTCGCCGCGCGCAAGGGCTTCGTGAAATACGTTTTCGCTGTGCTGCAATGTAACGGCACTTTTGTCCGTTGGTTCAAGTATCTTAAACATAAGCTCACCCCTTTTTTATTCTATATATTTATAATACAGATTTTTTGGCTTTGTGTCAACAGGCTGTTATTTGCACTTATATCAAGGGAAACGCTGATTAAATTCAAAAAAACAAAAAAGATCGGGTCCGTTACGGATGCCGAGGACACAAAAAAGGGGCTGTCGCATTAAGAATATGATAATACTTAATGCTTCAGTCCCTTATGTTGTCTATTTCCTGTTAAATGAAAATTTTTTAAAGTAATTTTGGCGCCGCAGGCTTTAATCCGCAGTGCTTGTTTGTGTAGCTAAAGCTACACAAATCCCGTAGGGACGGCGCGAACAAATTTGTTCGCTGCCGCTAATTGCCCGTGCGAGGAGCTTGTTTGCGCGGCTAAAGCCGCACAAATCCCGCAGGGACGGCGCGAACTATAGTTCGCAGCCGCTAAGTCCGCAAACCTTACAGACTTGCAAGTGTATCTTTGATGCACGCAGACAAGTCTGCCAATTGGCGAAAAACCTGTTTTTCGCCAGAGGGTGGAGCTTAATGCGACACCCCTTTACAGGATATTCACACCATGACAGGCGTATATCTCCGTATTGTTTCTTGAATTTGTATCTTTGAACCTTATGATAAGTCCGTCTGCACCGCTTGATATATTGCTGCCGATCACACCGCTGAAATCATAGTCTCCGAACTCAAACATCGGCATAGACGATACGTAATGATCGCGGAATATTCTGCACCCCTCAATACGCACATAATTTGTATTTGCCGAATTTTTGATACAATAGCCCGTATATCCGTCCGCTGTATTCTGTATAAAAAATACATTCCTTATCTCCACACCGTCATATGCAATGTCTATCATTGCCTCGGCGTTCACTGCCTCTTTGTGGTTTACCAGCATCATATCACTTATAAGCACATCGCTTTTTGTTATCCTGAATATGCTGCCTCCGCGTGTCGCATCCGAAGAAAGCCCCTTATGCGAGAACACAGTCATATTTCCGCTGCCGATAAGCCTGATGCGCTTGTTGATAACGATACCGCTTTCATTGCTCGGATAAACATTATATGTACCTTTGCAAAAGTATATGACCTCTCCGTCCTCCGCCGAGTTTACAAGCGTTTGTATCTTCTGCGCCGCATCGGTCGCCGTGCATATAACATCCGCCATCTTCTTCATTTTTGCAGGCGAATCCGCTGCCGCAACTATATACTCTCTTCTCGATCTCTGCATTATCGCCGCATCTATGGCGGCAGTGTTCGCATTTACCACGCCCACACTGTAATACTCGTTTTCGGCAGGCAATGCAAAGTTAAAATTGGTTGTATACTGTCCCATTTATATCTCCTCCGTTTTCAGCTGTAAATGTGTATAAGCCGCAAGCTGTGCGTGTGTTTTTGCCGCAAGCGTACTGTGTTTGTTGTAATCGTAAACTATGCGAAACGAAATATTCGCAGGCAGCACCCTTTTCAATATGCTTCTTATAAACGCCGCCTTGCCTGCTGCCGACATCTGCACGATAACGTCAAGCGAATACTTCTCTTCACCGTATTCAAGCCTTATCGTGTCTTTACCGCAGACCGATTCAAGTATATCTTTCAAACTGCGCATAGTAAAAGGTGCCGCGCCCGTTATACAGGCAAGTATAGCCGCACGCCTTTCCTCAACACTGCCCGAAGACGAGAGCCTGAAAAGTTCCTCCCACTTTTCAAGCCCCACATCCTCCGCCGTCAGTATAAGCCCCTCGCGTATGATATGATCGTTTTCGGCTTCCGCAGGCACAAGCAGTCCGTCAATAACTTCCGCCAGAGCCTTTATCTCGCGTATCCTGCAAAGATAAGGCGGCAGATAAGATAAATATGCCTTATTGTTCATCTATATCGACCTCCACATTTGCTGCACTCAATATCTGATAAGGTGTTCCCGTATAGCTTGCACCGCCGTTGATCTCCGCCTGTGCATCTGCGACACCGTCAATATCCATCAGTTCGGCAACAATGCCGCTTGCGTATACACTCACGTTTCTTGTTTCCCATTTTTGATTTTGTTTTTTAAAGTAGTTTGCCGTAACAGCCCTTGCACGTTCTTCAATACCGCCCGAGCTACCGTCGGAAGTTATGCTTATGCTCACCGTAAGCCCCGCACTTCTTGCAGGACTCACCGACACTATATGCCCCACGGGTGCCATGCCCAGACCCGTGCCGTTTGGGTACGGATCGAGCATATTCTTTATATCTGCGGCAAACTCCTGCGTAACAGGCTCATTATCGGCATTTGTAAGAAATATTCCCACCGTGCCCGCACCAAGCCAATCATCGGCGGCAAATACCTTCACTTGACCGATGCCGTCCATAGCTTTCAGCCTTTTTTTATAATCCGATATATTTCCGCCGAAAGGCTGCGTATCACTTATGCTGTCAATAAACCTTTTTCTGAAATCCTCCGTATCTTCCTCGTCAGTACCCTCTTTGAGTATGCCGATAAAAGTGCACTCCGTAAGGCCTGAAATATAATTTATCGGCGTAAGCGTGCCCAATGCGCTGTTGGGCGCAGAACCCGCAGTTTCGCACACCAGCCTGTACATTCCGCCGCCAAGTGCCTCTGTAACGGTGTAATTATACTGCTCCATATTAAACCTTGACTCTATCGGCACATCCACATTAAAATGTGCCTTTATCTCAAGCGCGGAAGCAGCCTTCGGTTCAAAACCCCTCTGCTGTGCCAGAAGCAGCAGGTATTTCCTTGCAGCCGTTTGAGGAAAAAGCTGCATAAGCACAAGTTCAAGGTCTGCATAAGCCCTTGCAAGTTCATTGCAAAAAGGCGCCAGCGTATCATATATTATCGCACCCTCTCGCTTGTCAAGCTTGTCCGACACATTCGCCAAAGCCTGCTGCAAAAAGTATTCCGCCGTCATATTTTCAAACATTTTCGATCACCTCACCAAAATCTCCGAATATACTGTGTACCGTAAAAGACACGCTCACCTTTTCGCCCTCTCTCTCAAACGAGAAATCGTCAACGGCTCTGATCCTGCTGTCACGCAGCAAAGCCTCGCTGACAGTCCTCTCAAGTTCGGGCACCGCATAGGTATACGGCTTGCCCGAAAGCCCGAAATGTTCCGACCCGTATTCGCCGTAAATTATAAACCTGTCTTTTTCCGTCCTCAATATTTTGTATACCGCCTGCCTCACTGCGGCAAGTCCGTCACACCTGCCTGTTATGCACCCTTCCGAAAAAAGGCTTTCGTCCTCCTTTTCAAGTTCTATCGCATAAGTCAGCGACGGCATTTCCACAACACCTTTTTCATCCGTGTAAATAATATCCATATCGGGTATCAATCTGCCCACTCTCCTTCCGTATACGGCTCCTCCGCTCTGTCCAGCACAAGAAACCTCTGTCCGCCGCCAAGCCGCAGCATAATTACTTTTTCGCCCGTTTTAAGCCCAAGATGCAGCAAAACTTTCTTCCTGCCCTTTACCTTGTGCGAATGGGGCGGCACAACAAACCCCCACTGTGCGGTATGCCCGCTGTAGCTGTGGCTGTGCGGCTCAACATCTTTATGGTTCGACAGCGCCGTTTCGCCCGAATAACCGTGACTGTGCGTTAAATCATACCCTGCCGCCGTGTCGGTAAGCTCCGCAACACTCATATCCACATAATGCTCCGTCACACTGCGGCAAAGTATAAGACAGTTTTCTTCAAGTATTATCTTCTGATCCGTTCTTATCCTCAAAGGCGCTGTACTTATAACACTGCCAAATACTATATCCGCGGGCTTCCGTGCATTTACCGCATCCACGGCAAGCTGCTTTATAAGCCCCGATATCTCGCTATTCATATACAAACTCACCGCCTTTCAGCGTAAGCTGCATAATATGTTCTCTGTCGCTTATGCTGTGGTTCACATGGCTGCACTGCATAAAAGACTCCAGCGTAAAATCCCCGAGATCGAGATCGACACGCACTATGCAGCCCGCACGCAGGCTCATATCCCCCATAGCCTTTACTTTCAGCAGTCTGCCTACTCTGTTGTGCTGCCTTAAAAGCTCGTTTGCAAGATATGCACCGTTTACCTCTTCGGGTATATGGCTGTAATACTGCAATTTCCCGAACCTCGCCTCGCTTGCGCTGTTCCGGGCCGAATACACATTGTAGATCCCCTTCCTTGCATCGCTGTGTACCAGCTTGATGCTGTTGTAAGTATCCCTGTCCACGGACGAGGTATAGTTTATATCAATGCAGTTCTGTGCGCATACATAGTAATCCCGCATAAGCTCTGCGCTGTTTTTAAGACATAAACTGCCGCAGTCGTCATAGAGCACATAATCCCTGCCCGTATTCTGCCGCGTAATGTCAAGCGCGGTAAATATCATATCAAACAAAGTTGCATTGTCTTCTATCCTGTAAGGTATAACATACCCCGTCTCATCTATCTCTCCCGTTTTCAGCATATTGTCCGCCGCAAGCATCTTCAGCACATCCGATGCCGTCTTTGCGGTATATGTAAGGCAGTCCTTGTTTTTAAAATACCGCAGCTGGTCATAACAAACAGTGTTTATTATCCCTGTTTTGTCACGGTTTTTTTCAAACACCCAGCCTTTGAAAAACATTTTCCCGTCACATCTTGCGATAACGCAGTTGCCCTCCTTAAAATCCAGCTTACCCTCTTTCAAGGCACTGAATTTAAGCACGCCGCAGCCCCGCATATCCGTCGAAAAGCTTACAGCACCGCAAACGGCAGGTATAAAAGTACCTGTTTGCCCGAAAACAATTATTTCCGTTTTCATACTATCACCCCTTTACGGTATCACAAGCTGCTGTCCGGGCAGAATAAGCCGCGGATCGTCCAGTTTGTCCCTGTTTGCTTCGTATATCTTCATATATTGGCTGCCGTTTCCGTAATATCTCTGTGCAAGATCCCAAAGGGTATCGCCGCTTTTCACCGTAACCGTGCCTGCGCCGCTTTTCTCCGACATTTCCGTTTTCACACCCGTCGGCGAAAGCGAGCCGTCCGCATTTGCCGTATAAGTTCTTGTAAAATACAAACGGTATTCTTTAAGCCTTATCCTGAGCACACTGTCAAAGCCCTGTTCTGCGCTTTCTTCTATGGATATATCCTCAACATTCACCTTAATGTTCGTATGTCCGAGATACTGCAACCCCCTGCTTCTGAACACTATAAACTGCACCGTTTCGTTGTTTGTTTTCATTTGCTTTATACGCTCCGCTATTTTGCTGCCCTTTACAAAGCCGCCGTAATTGCTGCAAAACGGATACTTGTCTTCGGGCAGGATCGCCTTGAAACTTATCTCTTTGAGCATGGGCGCACGCAGTATATTTATATCTTCGCCCGTAAGCAAATTAACTATTTTGTTGTTGCTTCCGATCTTTACCTCAAAACTTTCGGGAGTGATCGGAAAATGAACATCTCCCAGAAAAAAATGATACATCAAAAAGCCCCCTCTGCTGTTGTATTTACCGCTTCTATCAGGCATTTCGCCACAGCCTCGCCAATATCGGCTATCTCCGTACCTCCCGATATATTCTGCGTTATACCGCCTATATTTATAACAAATTCATTGCGTCTTTCGCTCGTTTCTTCCTTTGTAAAAGCGTTTTCGGTCAGCCTTGCAAAGCCACGTTCAAACTCGCCGCCGCTTTTGCCGCCGTATAAGCCGTTCATAACGCTGTTTTCCGAAAATATACTCTCTCTTTCAATTCTCACATCGCTGCTGTCCGCTATCCTGTCATATACACTCCCGTTTTCCGACCTTTCAAAAACACTGTCATGCAAAGTGTTTTCACGGTTTTGCACTTCCTTGTAAATAGCTTCGCGTTCCCTCTCGTATCCGACACCCTCCGCATACTCAAAAACGTCCCACACAGCCCGTTCCTCGGTCATTCTCGTATATTCCGCGGCATTTTCAACATTTTGCGCAGTCACATCGGTGATATTTACAATATTCACGCCGCCCTGCCCCAAAAACTCAAAAATATCCCTCCTTTCGGCAGCAGACATATTTTCGTTCTCAAAAAGCTCTTTTGACGGTATACCCTCAAAATTTTCTTTGTTCGGAATATCCCCAAAAAATGCTTCGGGCAGCGTGCCTTCAAAAAGAGTATCCGCATTTTTATCCGCACCTCCGTAAACTTCTGCCATAAGCTCGGGCAAAAGCCAATATATCATAAACTCCTCATAAAAATCCCCGTACATATCAAACCCCCTGTCTTTCATTTTCGTGTTGTATGCAGGCGATCACAAACGCCTTTTCATTTTCGCCAAGCCCCATAAATTCGGAGGGAAACCTGCCGTGCCTGTTAAATACATAGCAGGCACAGACAGCCATAATATCTCCCTCCTCTATCAGTTTTTTGCCGTATCGACTTTTTCTTTAAGGCTTGTAAAGCCGTTCATATCCTGCACTTCTCTTACAAGCGCACTGTATTCGCCGGGGTTATCCACCATCTCACGCAGCAGATCCTCGGGACAGCTCACACCGTAACTATCCTGTAACTGCGCATTGTACAGATTAGGTTCCTCCACCGCCGCAGCCGCAAGGCGTGCCGTATATAACTCCGCATCAAAATGATATTCGCCGCCCCTGCGCATTACGGCGCTTTCGCGTATCTCCTCGTTTTCCCTTGTGCTCACGGGACGCAGCACCCATTCAAGCGGCTTCCCGTCCTCATCAAGAAGAGAGGATGTCGCACAGTAGCTTCTGCGCTCGCGCTCTGTTTTATTCTCTTTAAGAAATAATTTAAGATCCATGCTTTTTACCTCACTTACTGTTCAATTTCGTCAAACTTTTCGGGTATCTTGAAATCCTCGAAAGTAAAAGTCATCTCTTCGTCAAGATAATCCTTTGTTGCATCAAACTTCGCCAGAATACCCTCATTAATATTGCAGTCCACAAGTATAACGGTCTGCGCACCCACAGAAGATGCGGGGTCCTCGTTTGTGATCTGAATATCGAAGTAAATATCCCTTCCGCTTTTCTTGTAGTCCAGCATAAGCCTTCTGAACACGGAAGTATTGTAATGGAACACGGCCTTGCCCGTGCCTTTCCAGCCCGAAGCCTTGTTGCCGAGCGCAGGTCTGCCAAGTATGGGCACCTGCTTTTTGCTCTTTTCAAACTTTGCTTCAAGACTGATCGCCTGCATAAAGTTGTATCTGTTGCCGTTAACAGTAACATAACATTCCGCAAGCTTTGCGTTTATCGCATCTTTTGCGTGCATAATGCTGCTCATAAAATGCCTCCTTCCTTAAACCACAGTGACAGTCATATAAAGCTGTCCCATGCCGTTTACCACATTTATCGCCTCGTATACCACAACGCTTGTTTTCGTATCACCGCGCTCAACGATTATATCGTCCTCCTTGAAATCCTCTATCGCACGCAGTTCCTCAAGCTGTTCGTGAAATCTCACTATATCGCTCCATAAGCTCAGTCTGCCCGCCTTGTCGTTCGGCACCCTGCCGATATACTTCGTATTGAAAAGCAAAGCAATATCATTTGCTATCTGGTCGCATATCCTTATGGTCTGGTTCTGCTTGAAAACGCTGCCCTTTGTGTCCGTCACAGTCACAAGACTGTTTATATCCGATAATACCCTTATCTCGTCATTTGCTCTGTGCAGCACAAAATAACCGTTTTTGATAAAGTTTTCAAGTTCCGCACCCGTATAGTCCGCACTTATCTTGTCAAGCTCGCACTCACCGTCATATTTCAAATTCATTGCCGACTGACCTGCCGTCATGCCCGCACATACACCCGATACCCAATATACAAGCTCCGTCTTATCCGTACCGCCGTATTCGTTTTTAAGTGATATAACACCCTCATAATCGGCAGCCTCGTCCATGATAACAAGCTGAAACTTCACGCCGTCGCTGTCTCGTCTGCGCTTTGTGTATTCAACAAACATCTTTCTTGTAACCGCATCCGTATCCTCGGGATCGTCATTGGGTTCAATATCGCAGCAAAGCACATTAAAGCTGTAGCTTTCTATCGCGTTAAGAAAAGCCACATAAGCCGCAGGCGTAAACTCCGTCACGCCGCCCGTCATTACCAGACCGCCTCTTTGTGTGTCGTCAAGATCCGCATCCTTGTTAAAAACAACATATCCATTGTCAGCAAGCTGCGCTGCCGTCCTTACTTTCTGCACATCCACCGCAGTATTGATAAAATAAGTCGTTACCGTAAAACTGCTGTCGTGGTTTTGCAGCACCTCAATGCTTATCAGGTTTCCCGCATAGCCGGGATAACGTGATTCGCCGTAAGTATTCGCAGCCTTTCTTACGGATTCGTTGCAGTTGTAAAGGATGACCTTGCTGCTGTATTGGAATATCTCCCTCAAAAACTTCATATTCCTGTCGGTGCAGGGATAAGCGAAATAAGTCGCACAGTTTTTCTGAAAATCCTCTTTTGTGAGCACGGTAATGCCCTTTTTGCCCCAGCCCATAGCATGGCACACAGCCACAACGCCTCTTTCGCTGACATTCGCATCAACATTTCCCGTTGATACAAAGTTGATATAGCTGCCGGGCAATATCTTGTTTTTTATACTGAATATACCGCCGCCATATGCCATATTCACTCACTCTCCTTTCCTTTAAGATACGTGTTTATCTTCTCCTGCGCCTCTTCTTCCGAGTATTTCACATCATCTCCGAAAAGCGCACTTATAAGGTCCTTGTATCTTAAATACCTCTCGTCATCAAGTATCTGCTTTTTGTATAATTCCATATATCCAACCTCCTAAATATCCATTTCAAGCTCATATTCCTGCATAAGCCCTGTGTCCTCGCCTTCTTCTTCGTACCTGTATACAAAGAGATCATAGTTCACATAAAGTTCAAGCCTGTTTTCGTTCAGCTCGCATTTTATGCCGCTGCCGTGTACCTTTCCGCCGCCGTAGTCAAGCAGCTTCACAACACCGCAAAGCCGCTCGACCGTTTGGGTAAGGTACTCATGCTCCTTTCTGCTGTCATCCAGAAGTGTTATGCAAAACCTGTTTTTCATAATAAACTTCTTTCCGAAAAACCTCTCCGTGCTGTTTTCTTTAAGCCTGACCAAAAAGCACGGGCTCTGTAAGTTCTGCACCACTCTATCCGTATATACGGGCAGTTCAAACTCCTCTCTCACCGCAAGGCACAGTGCATCAAATACCTTTTTTATCATTTCTTCCTCCTATGTCCAGAGTTCAAGCTTTTCCAGCACGATCTCCTGATGATACATATACATCGCCGTTTCACCGCTGTATTTGTATTCCTGCCTTAACCCGTTCTGAAAAACCGATATCCTGCATCCCGCTTTCACCCTTATATTCAGGTTTAAAAACAGTTTTATCTGCTGCACGGGCGAATTGGCAAGCACCGTTTCCCTGCTCATGCTGCTTTTCAGCCCCGAATACGACAGCCTTGTTGTATAGGACAATCTGCAAGGCTGGTTTTTATATAAGATCCGTTCTTCAAATTCCGTAACACCCATTTCATTTAATCTCGGAACGGACTCATATATATCACACAAACCTGTATAAAGCCTTTCTATATACCTTCTCACCACTTCAGCCTCCTATAGCTTATCAGCAGGCTTTTATCGTTGAAACAAAGCCTGTCCATAAGTTCTTTTATTACTTCTCTGCCATATGTATTGTCAAAGGTAAGGCTTACATCGCCCTCTTTTATAGAAGAAAGCGATGCGCCCTCCACAAGCTTCATCTTTTTGTCCTCACTTGCTGCCGTTATCACAGCTGCGCACGCCATATCCACGCAAACGGGTTTCAGCACCTCGGGCATGACAGTCAGATTGCATATCCCAAGCACATAATTATAGGCGCGCAGTTCTTCCGCCTCCATCAGCCCGTCGATCCCAAGCGTATCAATACCGAGCTGTGCGAGCCTTGCTTTCGTCTCCTCATGCATAGTATCCCACATCATGCCGTCACCGCCTTTAACCGAGAGACACAATGCGCGCAATAGGTATAGCCTTGTGGTCTATATACGTCTTCTGCGCCGCACCGTCATTTGCAAGCTCCCAATTTGCGCCGTTTTTAAGCTCCGCATCCGTAGGCGAAAGAGTTGCCTGAGAAGTCTTGATATAGCTTATGCCCATAGGCGCAAAGCACTTGCGTGTACGCACATAAAGCGTGTCGATACCGCCGTTTGTTTTGGGGTCCCTGTTCATCTCAAAAGGCACCTTTGCGCCGATATCTTCATAGTCAAACGCACCTGCGCCCAGGATATATGTGGTATATTCGCCGTTATTTACGGGCATCGAATCATCCACAAGCACAAGCCTGCCGTTCCACGTACCAAGCGTAAGATCGCGCTGGATACCATCTTTATCGGTGTTTGACGTATAGTCGATAAGGTTGAGGTTTTCAAGGTTTGTAGCGACCTTACTGTGCATGATAACAACAGAGAACTTGCCCTTGTTGTCGCCGCAGGCTTTAAGCACTGCATCATTCAATGTAGTCGCACCCACAAGACCATTGCCCTCCTGTGTGATATCAAGCGTGTGGTTATCCACAAATTCGGCATTTTCCGTACCTGTCATAGCAAAAATGCCCTCAAGTATCGAAAGCATTGTCGTCTGGTCAACGCCGTCAAAGTATTCACTCACCTGTGCCGCAACATTGTCCATAAAGCCTGCGCCCGTCACATCATCCGAAAAGTCCTTTTCCGTCCACGCTCTCATTCTGCCCACTACCGCAACGCCGCGCTCAAAAGTGTTCGTCACCGCAGGCACAAAATCCGAAACGCCGTCATAATTCTGCGCCGCGCCGCCAAGCAGACCGTACATAGGCAATATTGCATAAGCGCTGCCCGACTGTGAACTGAACGCATTTTTTATCTCGCTGCTGTGTTTTAAAATACCCGCATTCAAAAGCTCGTTTTTCTTCAGCTGCGGAATAGTGTCCATATACTTTCCGAATGCCTGCGGGTTAAAAGTTTTGCTGTCAAATTTAGCCATAATTTACATCTTCCTTTCGTGTTATGTGTTTTTTGTTTTGTTTGTTTTTACTGCATCCTGCATAATTCTTCATAGGTCAGACCCTCGTCAAAAAAGTCTGCCCCCTCCTCCGCTATACTCATTCCTACAAGTTTCGGAGTATCTTTCTCAAATAAAAAGCTTGTCTCGCTGTCCGCTTCAAGCGCCGCCAGCTGTTCGTCAAGTCCGCCGATAACACCGTTTTCAAAGGATAGCTCATCCCTGTTTATCAGCGCCCTCAGCACACGCAGATTTTTGCAGCCGCTTTTCATAAGCCCCATTTCAAATGCGGATTCAAACTTTATCTTCCCTATCTCCTCCGCCTTTGCCTTTTCAAGCTCCTCAAGCTCTTTTTGTTTTTGGTTCAGGCTTTCCTCAAAAACACCGTTTACCTTTTTCGCCGTTTCCTCGTCAAGCCCAAGCTGCATAAGTTTACCGATCATTTCCTCTCTCCTTCTTTCCCGACCTTTGCGCCTTCTTCTCCTTTTCGAGCCTTGCAAGCTCCACCGCAACATCGTTCACATAAGGATGCTGCGCAAGCAGACTCTCGTTCGATATAAGCCCTATTGATTTAACACAGCCGTCTATGGCCTCGTTTTCGTTTATGAGAACATCCCTGTTAAAGATGATCTCCGCCTTTTCATCAATAAAATTCCCCTGCGCCGTGTTATACAGATACAGGCTTATAAATCTTATCAGCCTTGCAAGCGAGAACTGCATTTCCGCCTCCATACCGTTTGCATCAAGGTCTATATCGGCATACATACTCTGTATGTTCATCTGGTTCGGCGAACTCATCTCACGCAAGGCCTTTACGTCAAAGCCCCTGCCGTTTTCCACGATAGTCTTTTTCAGAAGCTCTATAATGCTTTTGAAATTGCTGCCGTCCACTTTGATGTTCAGTGTCTGCACATCACCCTCAACACCGTCCACCGCACGCACTTTCACAGCGCCGTAAGCGGCAAGGTTGCGCCTGAACTCACCAAGATCCTCCCCGTCATAGTTTTTAATGACAAGTATGGTATTGCGGCTGTCCTCCTGCAAACTGTCCTGATAAGCCGAAAGCATGGTGTTCAGACCGTCCTGCAAACTTTTTATCCCCGTTATCAGCGGCTGCTCGTCCTCACTGTACTTGAACGGTATTATCGGTATCTCGTCAAACCTGCAATCCCTGTCCCCTATCCTGAAATATGGTACGCTTTTTTCAAGCACAAGACGGTTCCTCTCAAAACGGTAGGTATATACCCTCTTTTTGCTGTAGAACTCTGCCTTTTTCACGGGTTCGCGCCCGTCCGCACACTCGATTTTGTATATCCTTATAACATAGTCGAGTTTTTTGTGCGCCTCGTCCGCCCAACCGGGAATGATCTCATACGGTCTGAAGACTTTGAACCCGAGTTTTCCCTCACCATCTGCATATACATACAGATACCCGAGTCCGCAGTTCAGTCCGTCTGCCGCAAGCTGCCTCAAAGTGCCCTGAAACTCCGCATTTAAAAACTCCTTCAGTTTTTCCTCGTATATCGGGTTTTCGCTTTTCACAAGCAGCGGCCTGCCAAGCAGATAATTCACCTTCTGCTGCACGATGCGCCTGTAGCAGTTGTCCTCTATACGGTTGTTAGGCAGATTGTCCAGCACCGTCACCCTGCCTTCCTCGCCTATCGCCGTCCGCTGTTTCAGCAGTATATCATGCCTGCCCGCGTAGTACCTCTGCCCGATAAGCATCTCACTTCTCTTTTTCGAGTTCAGGAAAGCCCGTATCTCACTTGTCACAAACTCCTCCCTGCTCATCGGTCTGCGCCTCGCCTTCGGCATAAAGCCGAATTGAAGATCAAACACCTTTTCCACTCCTCTCTGTTTTTTATTTGTAAAATACATCGCACTATTGCGCCCTGCATCTTACAGTTTTTATCTTAAAAGAAAAAAACTGACATTTACTGCCACACTCTCAAAATAATTCTGTACATATTTCCCTCAACGCATCACCCATACGTCAAACGCGGATTTCAGCCTGCGGCGCTGATAGTGTTAGTAAAAGTATGAGTTGCATTAGTCTTGGCTCCCCTTTAGCGCAGCGATCAGGGGAGCTGGCAGCCGAAGGCTGACTGAGGGGTTTACGAGTGTTGTTGTTTATCGTTGTACAACACTAAAGCCGTTGCAGGTAAACACCTCCACCACGCTGCGCGCGGTCCCTCTCCCGCTAAAGCGGCACACGCCTAAACGCTGTGCTAAAGGGGAGGCACGGTCGCTGTGCTCCCTCGGCTAATGCAACACCTTCACGCTTCTTGACATTTTGGCTTGCAAATGTTATTATTTACTCAAATAATGTCGCCTTACAACGCGTTAGCAAACACTCGGTTATACTTTTATTAACGCAAACAAACTTACAAAAAGAGGAGGAATTAAAATGTTTGAAAAGAATTTAGTAATCGTTTATACCGAAAAAACAAAAAAACACGCAAATTATCTTATGCAGCTGATAAGCAATATAAAAAACGAACCGATAGTTGCAGCATTATGGACGGAAAAAGACTATACAAGCAATAAAGCGAAGATTTCTTCATCGCAGTTTTTAATTTTTATCGGAGACTCAAAGGAGATGCGCGCTGTCGGCGAACACCTTACAAATCATTACGAAAAATACGGCATGGCATATTCATGGCTCGGAAAAACAGCAAGACTCTACGCCGATCCGACTAAAATTGATAAGAATAATGCCTCGGATTTTGTTTCATACGCAAATGAAATCAAGGAAACATTCAAGGAAAAACCATTACAGACAGGCGCAGCAGCAGGCTTAGCAGTAGCAGCCGCTCTGACTCCCTTTTGCTTACTACCCGGTTTCGGTCAGGCTATCCTTACCATTTTTGCAGCGGAAGCGCTGATTTCGGCCAAAGAGCGGGAAAAGATATTGGATACGCAGTATTCAGCGCTTGTTTTGGATTTTTTCAATGACGGTCTTTGTAAGTTTATGGATATAAAGGATGAATAAAAATGGATGGATTTAAAGAGGGGTATGAATACTATGCCGAAACCGCAGAAGCTTATATAGGCGCTGCGGATGCGGACACCTACGTAAAAAACGTGGAAAAGGCTACAGAACAGCTGGAAAAGGATCTTGCGTCGTTCAAAGGCGTAAAAACTTCCGCAAAACAGCTCAAAGGTGACATAGCCGAATTCTGGCACGCCGATACCTTTAATATTGATGCCGCATTAAAGAAATCGGGCAGCCGCGCAGTTGTTCCGAGAGATCACGGTTTTTCTTCTCCCGATGTACAAACATCTTCGGGAGAAAGCTACGGTCTGAAGTATTACTACAGTGGGGAAGCTTCCGCAAAGGCACAGGCCATGAGCGTTTTTGAACGTTTTAATAAGTACCGCGCCGCAGGCGGTAAAGAAAGCCTTGAAGAATTCCTGAAAAACAGAAATTATGACAGTATGTCTGTTATAAACGATCCTATTTACAAGGGGCAAGTAAGGATAATTCCCGCCGACCAGTTTGAGGAAGCAAAAAAATGGCTTGAAAGAAAAATCGCATCCGAAAACCGCCCCGAACAGTTATATCGCTACAAAGAAACACTTAAACTTCTGAACACCAAAATAAGCGACGGCAAAGGTGTACATTCTGTGGAGCTTACCGAAAAAGAGGCGCGCAAGCTTGCCTCTCTGGCAAAAAGCGGCGAAGCGACAGCAAAAAAACTGCATACGTCTGTCGAAGAGCTTATGGGCTATGAATATATTTTTAAAGAAGCTTTTGCTTCGGGAGTTTCTGCTGCAATGCTTTCAGTCGTTCTGAGCACGGCACCCGAGATCTTTAAGGCGGCAGAGTACCTTATCCAAAACGGAGAATTAGACAGAAAAAGCTTTGAAAAAATCGGTTTTGCAGCTTTAAAAGGCAGTTCGGAGGGCTTCGTGCGCGGTTTTGCATCCGCAGCGGTAACAACCACCTGCAAATCGGGTCTTTTGGGTGCAGCCGCTAAAAATATTTCGCCATCCGTCATTGCCGCCGCAGTAGTGATAGTTATGAATACTATGAAAAACTCATATAAGGTTTCAAAAGGCAGCATGACAAGACAGGAACTGTCAAACGAACTGTTAAGGGAAATTATAGTTTCAAGCTTCTCACTTGCAGGCGGCGCAGCAGGACAGGCTGCAATAGAAATACCCGTTTTCGGCTTTCTGCTCGGCAGTCTTGTTGGAACAGGTGCAGGTGTTTTAGCCTACGAAGGCGCTTACCGTCTGACAATGTCGATCTGCACGGACACCGGATTTACTATGTTCGGCCTTGTTGAGCAGGACTACTCACTCCCCGAAGAAGTATTGAGAAGCATCGGAATAAAAACTTTTGAGTTTAAAAAGCACGAATTTATAGAGCACAAGTTTATAGAGCATTCTCCGATATATTTCAAGGGCAATAATTTCTCACCGCAAACAATAGATATAACCGTGATGAAACGCGGTGTTATAGGTGTTTCAAAAATAGGATATGTACAAAAATAGTTGTCAATGATATTCGTATTCCGCAGAAATAAATTTCTGCTACACAAGCCGAAACGCGCGACAAGCGCGTACAGGCTCATCCTCTGTAGGCTATACACGCCTTTGGCGTGTTACGCCATAACTCATAACAATCAACCGCAAAGATAGATGCGGACAATTGCGCAGCAATTGGCTTTTTGCTATGCAAAAAGTTGTGACCAACGGAATTGCAAGCAATTCCAAATTCAGCGGGAGCTTCTTGGACTCCCACTGAATTTTAAGTAAGCACCCCC
>JAGAHK010000291.1 GCA_017627115.1 Bacillota bacterium
CAGATCTATGCAGAAGCGTTTTCTTGTGAGCCGTGGAATGATCACTGGAAAATTGAAGATGCAAAAGTTCACATAAAGGAGCTGCTTGGATCTAAACAGGCATACGGTTTGGAATATGTTATCGACGGTCATATTGTCGGGTTTATACTCGGCACATCAATGCTTTTCAGTTACGGAAGGACATTTGAAATAAACGACCTGGCGGTCGATCCGCAATATCACAGACAAGGGATAGCAAAAAAATTATTGCATACTCTTTTATCGGAATTGAAAAGCCAAAACATAAAAGGTGTTCACCTGATCACTTCAAATGACGGTTTCCTGCAAAAGTTTTATGGACAATTTGATTTCAAAAAAGAAACGAGAGTTGTTCTGATGGGCGCCGAGCTGAAATAATAACGGCGAAAAATAAAATATGTTGTATGCTGTTTTTATTTTGGATCCGCGGCATAAATGTAAAACACTCGCAGCGTCAGATAAACTACCCCACAAAGTAGCTAAAAGAGGTATTTATTATGGATTACGAAAAATACAAAGACACTTACTATATAAGGGTCGATAAAGATGAAGAAATAATAAAAAGCATTTTAGATGTTTGCAAAAAAGAAGGAATACTGTCCGCCGTGTTCAGCGGTATCGGCGGATGCAGCGAAGCGGAGATCCAGACTTTTATTCCCGACAGCGGGATTTTTGAAACGGAACACCTGAAAGGTATGCTTGAACTGATCTCCGTGAACGGAAATATCATTACCGATGATGACAATAATTATTTTCATCATACCCACGCTTTGTTTACTTACAAAGAAAACAGCGTGCATAAAACCGCAGGCGGGCATATCAGATCCATAACGGTGCTTTATACTGCGGAAATAGAATTGCGTCCTGTCACAGGCGGCGCGATAAAAAGAAAATACGACCCCGAAACGGGAACGGGTTTTTGGGACTTTAAACAGTAAGCAGCGACAGTTTTGACAAAAAAACAAAGGAGCGATCAGCAATGCGAAAAAGGAATATTTTAACGCTTATATTGATAATTGCGGCCGTTATTATCCAATGCTCGGCGGTATTTGGTGCTATCATATCGGAAAACAAGCAGTGGTTTTTCCCTGCATGGGATGATATCACCGTAAATACCGTTGCAGACGAATACGGTCTTACAATAAAAGGCTGGGATAACGGGCAGACCTATGTATATAACGGAACGCTGACTCTCGGCAGAAACGGTTCGACCGCAAAATCGTGTATAATGCTGAGACCGAAGGGCAGCTGCCGACTGTTTATCAGAGTTAAAAGCGGCACTTATGCTTCAAATATTGCAATGTCAGACGGCAGCCGTGTTTTTGGAACTGTTCAGGCAACAAACAGTTATAATACACTAGAGTGTGATTACATAGGCCCCGAGAGCGATATTTACATATATTCTGAGGATAACTCTGTTTCTGTTACTATGGTGGCTGTTGATTTTACAAAGTTTGTTGTGGGCGACGTTTCGGGAGACGGCGGTGTTACGGCAGCAGACGCGGCACTTTTGCTTAAGCACCTTTCAAGCGGCAATGTGCTGACGGACACGCTTAAATACGGCGATCACAATATTGACGGCAGCATAGATATAAAAGATGTTATTGCGATATTGAATTATGTTGAAGAAAACAAGTATAACCCCGAGAAAATAGAAGTAGATACGAGCGACGGAACAGAAGTATCAAGCTACAGCGGATTGACGGCCGCCTTGAAAAGCGAAGGGGCGAAAATATATGTGACGGATGATATTAAGATCGGCGACAGAATACAGATGAACAAGGGCGGTCAGTCCATAATAGGTGTGCCGAAAGCCGACGGTTCTCTGCCTGTGCTTGATTTTGCGGATATGTCGGGACGCAATGACATTATAAACTACGCTTCAAGCGACAGCGATGTGGGAATAAAAATAAGGTCTGGCAATAACACTATCGAAAACCTTGTTATAGAAAACGCCCACGACAACGGTATACTTTTAAAACGCGAGAACGCTGACCCGCCCGTAACGGGAAATAAAATAAAGAATTGTATTTTCAGATACAATAATGACAGCGGTCTTCAGATAACAAAAGGTGCGGACAACACCACGGTCGAAAATGTTATTTCGTACAGAAACTGCGATGTATTTACAAGAGGCTCAAATGCAGACGGCTTTGCGGTAAAAATGGGTGCGGGCATTGATAATACGACCGATACGACGGCTATTGCAAACAACCCTACTACATTTATAAACTGCTATGCATGGGAGAACGGCGACGACGGTTGGGATAGCTATGACAAAGCGGGACAGGATCAGCAGACATACAATGTTGTATATAAAAACTGTATGTGCTGGGGCAACGGTACTCCCTCGCTGCATCTTGGCTACAGGGATTACATAAACGGACTTGAACTTGACGAAAATCTTCCGTTTATAAAAAGAATAGCCGTCACAAACCCGACAGGCTATGAAAGGTTCAAAATTGCCTATAACAACAGAACGCTCTGCTCTGCTTCGGCTTCAAAAGAAGAATACGGTGCGGCAGTCGATGCCATTTTGAACAAAAAGATAAATACGGACCGCGGCGAATTATCCGTAACGGAACTTCTGGATCCATATAACTGGGCGGGCAATCCAAACGGTTTTAAGCTTGGAAGTGCATATACGGAAAGCATTTGCCGGCGGGCACTTATAAACTGCATTGCTTTCTGCCACGAAAAGAAAGGCTTTGACAGAAATAACGCGGCCTGCAATGTTTCACTCAAAAACTGCATCGCTTTCGGTAACGTAAGAAATTATAAACTGGACGAAATGAATATAACAGGCTACGAAAATGTTTTCGGTTGGAACGGAACTGACAGCGACAATATGCCGTCAGACTATACTGTTGAAACTCCCGATGACTACAGTACCAAAGAGAGCAAAATACGAATGTCGGCACAGGCTATGGTTAAATATGCCGCACAGGATAAGATCGCCAAAAATGATATATTTGATGTGCTGTTTCCGTGAACAAGCCGCATCTGCACAGGCTATCATATCCGCAAACTGCGTTGCCAAATAAACAAGCTTATCGGGAAGTCGCCGACAAGCGCTGCATTTACAAGATCGGTGTGGATATCCGACTACATTTTGATTTTAGGTCAGCCTTATATAAACAGATAACATATAAACGAAGCGGGACAGGTGTCTGACCGAGACCAGTGAAAAAGTCCTATTTTTAAGCGCTTTTTGCAAGTTGTCCGACTGTTCCTGCAAACCATTTAAACTTAATTTCGATTTTTGTTTTTATAATTCTTATAATCAAGAAAATGTCGCCGTTTGAAGAGGATACTATCCTTGCTATCCTCTTCAAATTTACCGCTATTGCGGTAAATTTCGCTTGAAGCGACACGCCTAAGCCCGTATCCCTTGGCACGAGCTAAACCGTGAAAGCGTTTCATTTCGGCATTTTTTCTTTCGATGCCCGAACGTTCCCTATACTTTTTGCGGAATTCTTCCGTTTTTTCAAATTGAGAATACTCATAGTATTCGGGCGCGTTTACGCTGACTTTCAATATTTTTCTTGCAGTCCTCGCCTTGCCGATACATTCATCCCCGTGTGGGCAGTTTTTGCATTGGTCTTTTTTAAAAGAATAGTTATATGTTTCGTATTCTTTGCCGCGTTTTGACTTTTTACTCTTGGTTTTCTTTTCGGTTTCGTTGCCGCACTTGCAAAACCATTGGTTGCTGTCTTTATTATAGGAATAAAATTCCTCGTCAACCTTGTAACTGCTTGCGCTGACAGGAATAAAAGCCTTTGCTTTAAGTTCTTTAAGTTTGTTTAAAATATCGGGACGGAAGTACGCCTTATCTCCGAAGAATTCCGACATTTTTAAGCCTGCACTTGTTGTGAGTTCGCAAAGTTTGTCAAAATCTTTGCCGTCAACGTATGCACCGTCATTTACGCTCATTGCGGTTATAATGCCTTCGGTAGTCATACAATATTCGGATTTATAGCCGTAAAAATACTGTGTACGGGATTTTTTGCCAACTCCGGCTTCCTTATCGACAAGCAAACGGATACCCCTTTGCTCGATAAAAAGCGGACTTTCCAAAACTTCCTTTGCTTCGGCGACCTCTGCTTTAGATTTTTCGGTTGCATTCTCGATGACATCTTCAAGGAATTCTTTCATTACACGCTTTGCTTCGGTGTGGTCTTCGATGCTTTTGTAGTCGGGAATTTCGTAGTTTTCTATTCCCTCGGCTTTGAAAATATCCTTTGCAAGATGCTTCATAACACGTTCGGGCACTTTCTTTGTTGTGTTCGCTTCGATATGTGTCGCATCAATAGAAATGCCCGATTCTTCGCTGATTATGCCCTTTTCGATACATTGGCGCACTATCTCCGTAAGAATATCGTCAAGGCTTGTTTCCTTTAAACGTAAAGTGCGGAACTTTGATAACAA
>JAGAHK010000292.1 GCA_017627115.1 Bacillota bacterium
AAACGACAAAAGTCTTTGGACTTTGGGCGTTTACTTGCGCCGACTGCGAGCCGCAAAGCGGCTTTATTCCTTGTACGCAGTCGTGTGCATGCCCCGCAGGGTTATAGTAAAGGACATTTTTAAATGTCGTTTACTATAATAAAACACCGATCGGATACCAAAAACAGTTTTTACTTTTCGGGATCCGATCGGTGTTTATTTTTTTATTGTTTAGCGGTCTGTTGTACGGCTATTTTTTCCGCAAGCGTTTTCAGCTCGTTCATTCTTTCCGCAACGGGCACTTTTGAAAGTGTCAGATAGGGCGCAGCAGCACTGTTTGTAAACATCAGCCTGCCTTTATAACTCTTTATCAGTTCAATAAGCGGTTCGCCGTCAAGCTTTCGTTTATCCGCCTTAAATGTTATAAGGAAGGTATCCGTTCCGCGCTGTGACACGCTCGAAACCCCTGCCGTATGCATCAGCGCCTTTATATATGCTATATCCAGCAGGTTTTCGGTCGCCTTCGGGATATTTCCGTAACGATCCGTCAGTTCGTCCTGTACATCGTAATAATCGTCCTTGTTTTTTATCATAGCTATACGCTTGTATATTTCAAGCTTTGCATCAAGGTTGGTGATATAGCTGTCGGGTATGAACGCATTTACGCTTATATCCATTATCGTCTCAAACTCTTCCTGTATCTCCTCGCCTTTAAGCTCGCGTACAGCCTGATCGAGAAGTTTACAGTAAAGCTCATAACCTATGCTGTCCATATGTCCGTGCTGTTCGCCGCCCAAAAGATTGCCCGCGCCTCTTATTTCAAGGTCACGCATGGCAATTTTAAAGCCCGAACCGAACTGTGTGAATTCCTTTATGGTCTGCAAACGCTTCTGACTGACTTCCTGAAGTACTTTATCGCGCTTGTACATAAGGTAGGCAAAACTTGTTCTTGTGCTTCTGCCCACACGTCCGCGCAGCTGATAAAGCTGGCTCAAGCCCATTCTGTCGGCATCCTGTATAATGATGGTGTTGACATTTGGTATATCGAGCCCCGTTTCGATTATAGTGGTGCAGACAAGCACATCTATGGTGCCGTCCATAAAATCAAGCATAACATTTTCAAGCTCACGCTCCGTCATCTGACCGTGTGCATAGGCGATATTCGCCTCGGGGATAAGTTTTTCAAGCTTTAAAGCGGTATCGGCTATATTGGTCACACGGTTATGCAGATAATAGACCTGACCGCCGCGTGCAAGCTCACGGTGTACCGCATCGCGCACAAGCTCGGGGTCGTATTCCATAACATAGGTCTGTATGGGTATGCGGTCATTCGGCGCTTCGGTAAGCAGACTCATATCCCTTATACCCGAAAGGCTCATATGCAGGGTACGCGGTATGGGGGTAGCGGTAAGGGTAAGTATATTGGCATCACTGCGCAATTTTTTCAGCTTTTCCTTATGGCTCACACCGAAACGCTGTTCCTCGTCAACAATGACAAGGCCGAGGTTTTTAAAGGCAACATCCTTGCTCAAAAGTCTGTGCGTACCTATAACTATATCCACCGCACCCGTTTCAAGGCCTTTTACGGTCTGTTTCTGCTCCTTTTGGGTACGGAAGCGGTTAAGCAGGTCTACCGTAACGGGATAGCCCGAAAAACGTGATGTAAAGGTCTGATAATGCTGGTTTGCAAGTATCGTGGTAGGCACAAGATATGCCACCTGTCTGCCCTCCTGCACGGTCTTGAAAGCCGCACGCAGCGCGACCTCCGTTTTGCCGAAGCCGACATCGCCGCAGATAAGTCTGTCCATGACCCTGCCCTGCTCCATATCCTTTTTTACATCTGCTATGGCATCAAGCTGATCCTGCGTTTCCTCATAGGGGAAAGCCTCCTCATACTCCCGCTGCCATACGGTATCGGGACCGTAGATATAGCCCTTTGCCGCCTGTCTTTTTACATAGAGGTCAAGCAGGTCTTTGGCAAGTATGCTTGCCGCCTTTTTCGCCTTTGCCTTAGCCTTTGCCCATGACGAGCCGCCCATTTTGCTCAGTTTGGGTCCCTGTCCGTTTTCACTGCCGCCAATATACTTTTGCAGGTAATCAAGGCGGTTGGGCGTGATATAAAGATAACTCTCGTCCGCATAGCCTATCTTGATATAGTCCTTTGCGACATTTTCGACTATACGCTGTTCTATACCCATAAATACGCCTATACCGTAGTTTTCATGCACTACATAATCGCCTATTTTAAGGTCGTTGAAGTTTTCTATTATAGCCGTTTTGTCACTTTTTCTCCTGCGCCGCCTGCGTTTGACCTCGGGCTGTTCGTTAAGGCTTATAACGGCGAATTTATCGTTCACATACTCAAAACTCTGTGATAACGCACCCCTGCCGACATATACGACCCCTTTGCTGTATTCTTCCTTGTCGGTCAGCATTGATGCAACTATATCACGGTCGCGCAGCTCCGCAAGCAGACGTTCACAGCGTGCAAGACCGCCGCCGAGAAGCAGCACGGTATAGCCGTGACCCGCCATAAACGAAATATCCTCAAAAAGCGCCTGTGAATTATTAAGCACCGTCGGCGAGCTTTTAACATTGAAATCCAGCATAAGTTTCGGCTTAAAATCGTGTGTATTGCTCAAAAGCGCACTGAAAAGCACCGTCCTTTGGCGCAGGGCGCGCGAAAGTATATCCTCATAACCGTAAACGGTGTCCAGATGCTCTTTCATCATCTGTCCTGCCGCTATACGTGCCTCTATGCTCTGCGTGAACTCGCCGAGTATGTTTTCGCAGTGTTCCCGCACGCGGTTCGGCTCGTCAAAGATAACAACGGTGTTTTCGGGCATATAATCAAGCAGCTGCGCCGTCTCGTCATAGAACCAGTTTATATATTTTTCAACACCCGAAAAATACTTCTCGTTTTCAAGACGCTCTATGACCTCTTCAAGCGTTTCCTGCAATTTTGTGTTTCTTGTGGCTTTGAGCGATCTTTTCAGACCGTCCACCGCCTTGTTTATGCGGTCATCCTCATAGATAAGCTCGGAAATGGGGTATAAGGTGACCTGTGTCACATTCTCCACCGAACGCTGCGAAAGGCTGTCCATAATACGTATGGAATCTATCTCGTCGCCCCACAGTTCAATACGCACCGCATTATCGGCTATTGACGAAAACACATCCACAATGCCGCCCCTTACCGCAAACTGTCCGGGACCCTCAACACTGTCGCAGCGTTCATAGCCCATCAGTACAAGACGTTTTGCAAAATCGTCCGTTTTAAGCTCGCCGCCCGTTCTTAAAGTGAGGATAAAACTCTCGAATACCCTGCGCGGCACAAGGCGGTCAAGCAGCGCTTCGACCGTTGTCACGACCGTCAGTTCCTCGCCCGACATAAGGCGCGAAAGTATCTCGAAACGTGTTTTTATTATCTCGCGGCTTTTTATATCCGCACTGTAAAAGATTATATCTTTCGGCGGATAAAGCACGGCGGAAGTCTTGTCAAAATAACTTATATCGGAATAAAGCTGCTGCGCTTTCAGCGGTGACGAAGCTATAATAAGCTTTGTTTTGCCCAGAAGAGTTGCTATATGTGCTTTCTGACCCTCCGCCATACCCGAAGCAAGCACGGGCGAAGTATGGTCCGTGACCGCCTTTTTAAGCTGTTTTATCTCAGGGTTGTTTTCAAGACATTTCGTTATTATCTCCATTTTTCACCTCGTTGTCGGCATTCCCGCTCTTTTTCTCCTTTGAGCCTTTTTTGTTGTATTTGTTCATTGCCCCGCGCGTATCGCCCGTTTTAATTATGCTTACAATAGCATCGCCCGCATCGGTAATGCCTTTTATTATGTCGTCATTCTCATCCTCGCGGAACTTGCTCAAAACATAGTCGGCAAGGTCCCAATCTTTCGGTTTTTCGCCGATACCCACACGCACACGGGTAAAATTGTCATAACCAAGCTGATAAAGTATGCTCCTTAAACCTTTCTGTCCGCCGTCGCTGCCTTTTTCGCGTATGCGTATATGCGACAAGGGCAGGTTTATATCGTCACAGGTCACGATGATGTCCTCAGGCTCGAGCTTATAGAAAGAGACTATCTCTCTTACACTTTCACCGCTTAAATTCATATAAGTGACAGGCTGTACAAGAAGTACCTTTTCAAAACCTATGCGTCCTTCGCCTATGACCGCCTTGAATTTCTGCCTGTTCATATCTATATTATAGTCGTAGGCAAGCTTGTTTATCACCTCATAGCCTACATTATGCCGTGTCCATTTATATTGTCTGCCCGGATTGCCAAGCCCGATTATTGCATACATAAAATTGCTCCTTTCCACCGCAAAAAGGGGCTGATGTTTGCACACCCGCCCTTTTTTGTCCTTATTTGTTTTTATTTATCCTTTGGAAATACATCGCAAAGATGTTCACCGGGTATCATATCGTTATATACATAATCGTATATCATCTCGCGGTAATCGTATACCTTTTTCACAAGCTCGTCCCTGTTGTCGGGCACCGTTATCGTCATACCCTCGCTGGGCTGATCGGGATAACCACCGAGCGCATAGTGCGGATCGACCTCGGGAGGCATACAGTTGTCAAACGACCATACAACACCGTTGATGGAATCCGCCGTCATTCTTGACATCTGAACATTCTCGACATTGTTGAAAGCAAGTATATTCTTCATATCATAGTGTATAAGCTTGGGTCCGCTCTGCGAAGTTTCGTCATTGTCGCCGCAGTTCTGGTCAAAGCCCTTTGCTCTGTACTGCACAGGCTTGCCCGAATTGCCGTAATGGTCGAATGCGATACAGTTTTCGATATATCTGTACTCGGTATTATAGGAATAAGCCGAACCGAACTTAAAGCCGTTCGGGTTGCCGCCCCAATTTTTATACAGGCTGCTGTAGTTGTTTGTTGTACCGAGCATTTCCATTGTTACCTTTGGCCATTCGGTTATTTCGCGTGCGTTATACTTCGCCTCGAAATCGGGATCCTGTTCAAGGATAGCCTGAACATAAAGCAGGTTTTTATCCAGAGGATAATGGTTTTCGTAGTCATACTCGCCCGTAAAGGTCTCCGCATTGCCGTTATGCCATGCAAGACATTCGATATAGGTTATATCGGGAATAGCCGAATCACCCGATTTAAGATAGCTGTCCCAGCCGTCATCCGAGTTTTCCCATGCGCGGCAGTTATAGAAATAGTTGCCCTTGCCTGCGCCGAGCTTGACCGAATAACCGTCTGCATCCGCACCGCTCTTCTGTACTATATCGCCGTTGCGGTAGCTGTCGCAGTTGATAAACTTGTTGTCGTGTCCGCCGTTTGTTACGGAGATACCGCTGTTGTTGTTATAGCGGAAAACGCAGTTCGTGAAAGTACACTCGCCGCCCGTAGCCGCGTTTATACGTATACCGCAGTCACCTGCATTCTGTACTATTATATTTGTAAAGTTGTAGCCCGTGCCCGTGATGACCATACCCGTGCCGCCCGAGCCGCTTGCTGTACGGCTGTCGCGAAGCTTTGCAAAGTCAAGGCAGGCACCCGTGCCGTCCTCGTTTACAAGACCGATGACCTCTGCACCCGTGCCCTTGAGTTTAAGCTGCTCACTGCATTCAAGAGTGCCTTTTACATATATCTTGCCGCCCTTTGCGATCTCGTCTTTGAATTGTGAGAATGTCGTAACGACAACGCCGTCCGAAGTATCCACAACGGGTACTTCCACATCGGGCTTTTCATACTTCTTCATTTCGGGCTCACCGCTGTTATAAGGTGAGTTATCCTTGAATTCAAAAGTCGAGAGCAGAGCTTTTTGCAGGATATTCGCCGCATCATCCGCATCAACACCCTCAATGCCGTTTACATCCGCTGCCCATTTCTGCACCGCATCAAGACCGAACTTGTCGCCCACAAGCGTATATTGCAAAGCATAAGCCGAGTCCTCGGCATCAACGATACCGTTTGAAGTAACATCGCCTTTTGTCGGCTCAGCCGCAAGGCACAAGCTTGCACTCACAGCCGCAAGCGCAGCCCCGAGAGCCAAAGCAAAAAATCTTTTCATTTAATTCATCCCTCCGTAAGTTGCGGGAAAACGCCTGTTCAATGATACCAAAAATATTTTTTTGATCTGCCGGGCATTTCCCAAAATAAAAAAATACTCTTTAATTATAACGCACCTAAAACCTATTGTCAAACTATAAATATTTTATAGTAAGCGAATTAAATAATCGGACTTAAGCTTGCTTAAGGCGGATTATTTATGAGCCCCATCCTATAGTG
>JAGAHK010000293.1 GCA_017627115.1 Bacillota bacterium
GCGTCTGTAGGGAAGAAAAAACAAGTTTTTTCTCCTCGGGTAAAGCGCGGTTTCACCCTGCGGATTAAAGTCTGCGACGCTTTTGAATTACTTAAAAAAACAGGGTGTTGCATTAGCCGAGGGAGCACAGCGACCGTGCATCCCCTTTAGCACAGCGTTTAGGGGAGGGGGACCGCGCGTAGCGTGGTGGAGGGGTTTATTTGCAACAGCTTTAGTGTTGTGTAACGGTGAGCATCAACACTCGAAAACCCCTCAGTCGCGGCAAGCCGCGCCAGCTCCCCTGAAAGAAGGGGAGCCAAGACTAATGCAACTCGACAACAAGCAAAAACAATAATTTAAACAATTATTGTCCTAATAACTTTATTAACCTCACAGTCCTGTTCTAAGTCCTTTGTAACCGTTTTGAAATTTTTTTGAAATATTTGTTATATTTGTATTGACAAAATCCGCGCCTGGTGTTACAATTTATTAGATAAACGCTGATTTAAGAATACCAAAAACAATTTGGCTTTTTGATTTAAGCAGCGTTTCTTTAGATATAAAGAATAGAAGGAGGACATAATTATGTGTATGCAAAATACCGTTTTCAAAACTAAATACTTATCCCCCTTTTATTTGGGTTTGTGTTTTTGGCAGACGAGGGAAAGAGTTATTTGATTTTCTCTTTTTATTGTCTTTTTTTTTACAAGATAAGGGGGTATACAGGTGTACAACAGAAAAGACTTGCTCGGTCTGCGCGACCTGAGCCGTGAAGAAATAATGACGATACTCGACCTTGCTGCGGAAATGAAAGTCAAGATCGACAACCCCGAGCTGCGAAGCCATGAACTGCGCAAAAGCAGTATTGTGACACTGTTTTACGAAAACAGTACAAGAACAAAAATGTCTTTTATGCTTGCAGGCGATTATCTCGGTGCAATGGTAAAGGATCTCGGTGTTGCAACAAGCAGCGTAAACAAGGGTGAAAGCCTTATAGATACAGGTCTTACGCTTGACCAGATGGGCATAAATGTTATGATAATACGCCATCAGCTTACGGGTGCTGCGCATATCCTTGCAAAAAATGTAAAAGCAAGCGTAGTCAACGCAGGCGACGGCTCAAATGAACATCCAACACAGGCTCTTCTTGACCTGTTCACGATACTTGAATACAAAAAGCGCTTTGAGGGCTTGAATGTAACTATTTTAGGCGATATATCCCATTCTCGCGTGGCAAGGAGCAACGCTTTCGGTCTTACAAAGCTCGGTGCCAACGTCACTCTTGCGGGTCCGTCAACACTTATCAGCAACTCTATGCGTTCTCTCGGCGTAAATGTCACCTCCGACATCCCAAGCGCCATAAAAAATGCCGATGTCGTTATGGGGCTGCGCATACAGTTTGAGCGACAGAGAAATATGCCTTTCCCGAATTTGAGAGAGTATTCCTCGCTTTTCGGTGTAAATAACGAACTTCTCAAAAAATATGCAAAAGATGATGTGCTCATTATGCACCCGGGCCCCGTAAACCGTGGTGTAGAGCTTGCAAGTGAAGTCATAGACGGCAAGAACTCCGTTATAAACGTGCAGGTGAAAAACGGTGTTGCGGTAAGAATGGCTATTTTAAAGCTGCTTACCGAAAGACAGGGCTGAAAGGAGCATAGATATGAAAATACTTATTAAAAACGGTCATGTTATCGACCCCGCAAACAGAATAGACGAAACAGCCGATGTTCTTGTTGTTGACGAAAAGATCAAAAAGGTCGAGCGCAATATCACGGACGAGGCCGACAGAATAATAGATGCAAAGGGTATGTGGGTAACGCCCGGTCTTATCGACCTGCACGTTCATCTGCGCGACCCGGGCTACGAGCATAAAGAGACTATAGCAACAGGCACACGCGCAGGTGCGATGGGCGGTTTCACCACTATATGCGCAATGCCCAATACAAACCCCGTTACCGACAACGAGATACTTGTTGAATATATCAAAATGAAGACAAAACGTGACGGCGTTATAAACGTGCTGCCCATAGGTGCCATAACAAAGGGACAGCAAGGCGAGGATCTTGCAGATATAGGTAAAATGGCACAGGTAGGCGCCTGCGCTATATCCGAGGACGGCAAAAGCGTACCCTCCCCCGTTCTGATGAAAAACGCTTTAAGATATGCAAAGATGTTTGATCTGCCTGTATTTGACCACTGCGAGGAGATAAGTCTTGCCAAGGGTTCTATGAATGCAGGTGACAGAGCAAGCCTTCTGGGGCTCAAAGGCATATCCAACGACAGTGAGGAACTTATAGTTGCAAGGGATATGATACTTGCAGGCAGCGTAAAGGCACAGATACACCTTTGCCATATAAGCACCACAGAAAGTATCATCCAGATAAAGCAGGCAAAGGAACGCGGTGTAAATGTAACGGCGGAAGCTACCCCACACCACTTTACTCTTTGCGATGAGGATATAACCGAATATGATGCAAACTACAAGATGAATCCCCCGTTAAGGAGCAAAAAGGATGTCGAAGCCGTAAGACAGGCTTTAAAGGACGGTACAATAGAAGTTATAGCAACGGACCACGCTCCGCACCATATCGACGACAAAAACTGCGAGTTTGAAAAGGCGGCAAACGGCATTATCGGTCTTGAAACAGCCCTGCCTTTAGGCATAAAAATACTTGTCGAAGGCGGCTACCTTACACCGAGCGAACTTATCGCCAAAATGACCTGCAACCCCGCAAAAATACTACACAGCGACAAGGGTACATTAAGTGTCGGCGCAGTTGCCGACATCACAATAACCGACCCCGAGTGTGAAAACGTATTTGACGTTAGCAAAATGAAGAGCAAAGCAAAGAACACACCTTTCGGCGGCTATAAGGCAAAAGGCAAAGTGCTTTATACTATCGTAGGCGGCGAAATAGTTGTGGATAACGGCGAATTGGTCAGATAAAACTATCAGGAGGTACAGAAATGTTGATAATCGACAAACTTATAAACAAAATAAACGAAACGGGCAACCCGACAGTTGTAGGTCTTGATCCGCGCTTAAACTACATCCCCGAGTATATTACGGCGAAATATTATGAAAAATACGGATACACAACAAAAGCAGCCGCAAAA
>JAGAHK010000294.1 GCA_017627115.1 Bacillota bacterium
AATTTATATCGCTCATACTTGCGGTAGTGCTTGTATTTGCAGCGGTACCCGCATCCGCCGATGATCTCGGCTATGAGTATATAGCCTTAGGCGACAGCATTGCTTACGGCTACGGCCTTGCAAACCCGAAAACAGCGGCTTATCCCGCACAGTTTGCTACTAAGAATTCTCTTACATATGTAAACTACGGTGTCAGCGGCATGACGGCAGACGAACTGCTTGCAGCTTTGCAGAACAAGGAATATGACGTTTCGGGCGCAGACGTAATCACCATAAGCATAGGCAGCAACAACCTGCTTCAATTGCTCATAGGTGCTATTGCAGACGAATTCGGCATAGATACCACTATGACAAACGATGTTCCGCAGGCTATAAGCAATTATGCAAAAGCACTTATAGATGCAGGCTATACCGATATTCTTGCAGGTCACTACAAGTCGCTTAAAGTTGAACTTCAGAACAACCGCGAAATATATGCCGAATGTGACAGGGTCAAAAACGAACTTCTCCCCGGTATCGCAAAGGAGATAAGGAAAGTAAATCCCGATGCACAGCTTATTTTTACAAACATATACAATCCTTACAAGGGTATGTCGATGACAGTACCGCTCAATCCCGAAAAGACCGCTACGGCAACGGAAGATATAGGCGTGCTTTTCCAGCCTTATGTAAACCGTGTAAACAGCGGTTTTGAAAGCACGGACGATTATACGGTATGTGACATAGCAACCGTATTCTCGGGCAGAACGGATTATGTTAACGCCGACCTTGACCTGCGCAATATGGATACTTTCACTTATGACCCCCACCCCACATACAGAGGTCATGTGGCAATAGCAAATGCCCTTTCAGCTGTTTACGAAGCTCCCGAACCTGCAACCGAGACTTCGACAGAAACAACAACACAGCTGACAACTACCGAAACTTCGACCGAAACAACAACGGAAACCACTACGGAAACCACTACCGCCGATACAACAAAAGAAACACAGGCAGACAACATCATCTACGGCGACCTTAACAACAATAAGACGATCGATGCCGCCGACTCAGCCATAGCGCTCCAGTACACGCTTAACAAAGCGGCGCTCAGGTTTGACAAAACAGACGAGAAAAAGGCAGATGTTGACGGAAACAATGTGATAGACGCAGAGGATTCAATGCACATAATGCAGAAAGCTCTTGTTTCTACATATCAATTCCCGATATTAAGACAGCAGAACAATAAATAACAAATAAATAACAAAAGCATAAAACTATAAACAAGGAGGAATAATCATGCTTAAAAAACTTATACTTATAGTTATCGTTGTCGGTGCAGGTGTACTTGTATACACCGAAAAAACAGGCAAAACTCACCTTAAAAACACAGTTTATCAGGCTATAACGGGCGAGGAGCTTGTTGAAGACGAGACCGCAGACGAAAACGGCAACCACTATACACTTGTAGGCGAAAAGGAAAAGCCGCTTTCCGCAGGCGATCAGGCAATCAAGGATGCAGGCGAATATCATTCCGAAGCAAAGTCCTTTGCAGGCAAGGCTGCCAACACGGCAAACGCCATAAACGAAGCCGGAAAATAAAATATGACAGTTAAAAGATTAACGCGCTCTGCGTTTTTGCTTGCGCTTATAATGGTACTGTCATTTCTTGAAAGTATGCTGCCGCCTGTTGTGAGCTTTGCTCCCGGCATAAGGCTTGGACTTGGCAATATAGTGACTATGTACGCACTTTTCACCATAGACAAAAAAACGGCATTTCTGCTTAATATACTCAAATCCGTTTTCGTGTTTATAACAAGGGGTGCAACAGCTGCCGCACTGAGCCTTACAGGCGGCATACTCTCGCTTATTGTGATCATAGTCCTGAGTATACTGCTGAAAGAACGTGTCAGCTACCTTTCTTTGAGCATTCTGGGCGCAGTTTTTCACAATATCGGTCAGCTCGCTGCCATTTCGGTGCTTATGAACAACAAAGCCGCTTTTTTCTACCTGCCCGTGCTTATAGTTGCAGGTACGGTAATGGGCAGCATAACAGGCACAGTGCTGAATGTGGTAATGCCGAGACTTGACAGGATAAAATGATAATTCAACAAAAAAAAGAGAATATATGAAAATATGTCTGCGGAGGACAAAGCGGCAGCCAAAAAAGGACGTTTGCAGACACGCGGCCGCCGTTCAGTCTTGTAAGAAACGCAAGCGTTTCAAAGCTTTTTTCTCTTTTTTTTATATGGGGCTGTCGCATTATGAATATGATATATTCAATGCTTCAGTCCCTTATGTTGTTTATTTCCTGTTAAATACGATTTTTTATTAAAGTAATTTGGGCGCCGCAGGCTTTAATCCGCAGGCGGAAACCGCGTTTTCGCCGAGGAGCAGACGAAGTCTGCATACTTTACAGACTTGCAAGTGTCGCAGCGAAGCAAGGCACGCAGACAAGTCTGCCAATTGGCGAAAAACCTGTTTTTCGCCAGAGGGTGGAGCTTAATGCGACACCCTCTTTTTTTTATACGAACTGTCACAGTTTTGAGGGAGGTAAAAATGGATATTTTACAGCAGTTATCCGACAAGAATATATGGCTGGAGTTTTACAATGCAAAAAGCCTGTCGGGGCATATAAGCCTGTCCGAAAGCAAGGCCCTGCTTGACTTTATTAATGCGGAGGGTTATTCACAGACAGTATCGAAACTCCAAAGCGGCGTTTTTTTCTTCTCCGTTCCCGAAAAGAAAAGCATAAATAAAATGCTTGCAAACAAAAAACGTATCGTCTATATTTTCCCCGAAGATGAAATGTATATTATGAAACTGCTTTGCTATCTGCTCTATAAATATGACGATAAACTCACAGACAGCTGTTATTCTTTCCGCCGCGGCAAAAACGCAAAAACCGCCGTAAGAAAGATACTTTCGCGCGGTATGGATAAAAAATACTCCGTTAAAGCAGATATAAGCAATTATTTCAACTCCATACCGTCACACAGGCTTGCGGAAACGCTCAAAAACGTGATAACCGACGATCCTGCGCTGCTTCGGCTTCTTCAAAATTTTCTCACCCTTGACAAAGCTTACGAAAACGGCAGACTTATCGCCGAAAACAGGGGTGCAATGGCAGGCTGTCCGCTTTCGCCGTTTTTTGCCAATTTTTATCTTAACGATATAGACAAGATATTTGAAGAAAAAACACAATGTTTCTGCCGATATTCCGATGATATACTCTTTTTTGCGGATACGCAGGCGCAGGCCGAAGAACTGCTTGACGAACTGAAAGAGCTGTTCAATGAAAAAGGACTTTTTGTCAATACCGAAAAATGTATGATACGCGCACCCGAAGACGGCTGGGAATTTCTCGGCTTTGCTTACAAAAACGGCTGTATAGATATATCGCCCGTCACAAAACGCAAAATAAAGGCAAAAATAAAGCGCAAAGCAAAGGCATTGTACCGCTGGAGCCGCAAAAAGAAACTTTCCTATGAAAAAGCGGCGCGCGCCATGATAAAGCGCTTTAACAAAAAGTTCTATGACGATACGCATGAGGGAGATTTCAGCTGGAGCAGGTGGTTTTTCCCGATACTGACTACCTCGGAAGGTCTGAAAGAAGTTGACGGATATATGCTTGAATATATACGCTTTTTAAAAAGCGGCAGACATTACAAGGGTAATTACAGGTTCGGATAC
>JAGAHK010000295.1 GCA_017627115.1 Bacillota bacterium
AGAAATTTATTTCTGCGGAATACGAATATCATTGACTTGTTTAACACAAAAAAATGCAGACAATAATACAATCCACTTGATTTTATTGTAAAATATGGTATAATTAATACATAATAAAAAATGCGGATAATTCCGTAAGAGGAGGCAAACCATGAAACTTGAAACCAGATATTCAAACCATTTTGACGATGTAAAGCATTATGACACCGAAACTTTAAGAAAACACTTCCTTGTTGAAGATATTTTTGTACCCGGTGAGATGAAGCTTGTTTACAGCCATAACGACCGTATTATCTTCGGCGGCATCACACCCACAACACAGGCATTGAAGCTTGAGGGCAGCAAGGAACTTGCGGCTAAATACTTCCTTGAAAGACGTGAGCTTGGTGTTATCAATATCGGCGGTGACGGTTTTGTTACGGTTGACGGCAAGGAATATGCGGTAAATAATTACTATGCTATCTATGTCGGCATGGGCGTTAAGGAGATATCATTCACTGCAAAGGATGCTGCAAATCCGCCTAAGTTCTATATGATTTCGGGTACGGCTCACAAGACATATCCTACGGTTCTTATTGCTTATGACGATGCTAACCATAAACCTCTCGGTACACTTGAGGACTGCAACAAGAGAACTATCAACCAGTATATTCACGATGAAGTTTTTGCAAGACTTTCACAGCGTGACGGTGTTGAATACGGCAGCTGCCAGATAGCAATGGGTCTTACAAAGCTCGATCCCGGTTCTAACTGGAACACAATGCCCGCTCATACACACGAAAGACGTATGGAAGTTTATCTTTACTTTGATGTTGAAAAGGACAATGTTGTATTCCACATGATGGGCAAGCCCGATGAAACACGCCATATCGTTATGAAAAACGAGAGCGCAGTTATCTCTCCCAGCTGGTCTATACACAGCGGTGTAGGCACAAAGGCTTATACATTTATCTGGGGTATGGTCGGCGAAAACAAGGACTATGACGATCAGGACTGGTTAAAGACAGACGAATTAAAGTAATATTCCAACTTAAAAGAGCGGTCGGAAAACCGCTCTTTTTTTGCGGACTTTTATTCCATTTTTGCGAAAAACGTGTTAGAACTTATACCGCTTGGTCTGTTATATCGGCAAATATCAAAAAGCCAGTCTATATTGTCACAGGAAATATGATTTATCTTTTCCGTGCAGTTAAATACAGCCTTAAATCCGGCTTCGCGCAGTATTTCGGGTGTTTCTTTTGAATATATGCCGTACGGATAGGCAAAAATATAGGGATCTTCTCCGCAGGCATAACCGAGCAGTTTTTGTGCCTTTGTCAGATCGTCCGAAAGAACTGTCCTGTAATTTTCCGCACTTTCGCCGCTCCGTTTTGAACAGCCTCTGCGTGTGCCGTTAAGCTTGTGCATATCATAGGTATGATCTCCTATCTCAACTATGCCGCTTTTGTTCAGTTCTTCTAACTCTTTAAAAGTCATATAGGCGTAATCGGGATTGTGTGCATCGGGGGCATTTTCGGCTTCAAGCTTTGTATACTGTTCCGCAAAACTGCCCACAATGTTTACAACGGCTTTATATCCGTATTTTTTCAAAAGAGGATAGGCATATATATAAAAACCCTCGTGACCGTCGTCAAAAGTTATAAGCACGGGCTTGTCGGGCAGGGGAGTGCCGTTATATGCAAAATCCGTCACTTCTTTCATACTTACCGCATTGTAGCCGTGGTCTTGTAAGTATTTAAGGTCCTGTTCAAACTCGTTTACGCTTACACAGTATTTACCCTGCAAAGACGGCTTTGGTGAGATATTGTGATACATTATCACGGTAAACGGTATTGTTTTATCTTCAATTTGCCCCATACACTTTACAGCGGCAAAAAACGCTCCCGAAATATAAGCGGAGGAAAACAGGACTATCATCAGTAATGCCTTATATATTTTCATATTCAGCCTTTTATTATGATTATTACTTGATTATATG